>JAUNIO010000090.1 GCA_030535355.1 bacterium
AAATCTATGCATTTTTATTTTGCAACTTTAAGCACTTTTATTTTGCAATAAACAAGCATTAAATCATCATATTACAGAAAACGCTTTTTACTTAATTCCTAACAGTCTAATAAATATAATTCGCTTATTATTAAACGATAACGGTATAGATTTAAAATACAAAACTGAAGTCGAACAAAGAATTAGTAAAACTGAAGCTGAAATTGACGCTTTGAGAAACAACATTTACGAAAACTTTTATTGCCAATCCGAAAATGAGTTAATCTCGATATTTAATGACATTAATACAAACAATATTACGAAAATCGGCAAAAACAAACAACGCATAATATTTGATATATGTATTCAGTATTATAGAACAAAAGCTATGCGAGAGATCATTAAAAAAGGCATTAACAATATCTTAAGAGTTGTATCATTAAAACAAGACATATCTCCTGAAAAAATTGCCAAATATGCCTTATGGCCATTACCTGAAGAAACAGCCAACGCCGCCTCTAGCGACAACTATTATATATACATTATTAATAATGCAACAAATACGCCATTAATTACATGTGATCAGCCAGTAATTAACTGCACAACGACTTATAATACATCAGAATGGGAACATAATTTAGAATTATATTATCCCATTTCACCTTCCAAGGCCATACTTATAACCAAAACCGATACAGGCACTGAATGGTCAGCCGCAATGGTTGAAAAGTTCAATACGAAAATGATAGACGCATCATATATGTTGGTTTTTACCAATTCTCAAAAACGAGCAAACATAATATCCGAAGCACAACTTAACAATAAAGCAATAGAATAAAACAAATTAGGAGGGCGCAATTAACAGACATTAATTATTTACAATCAGCATTCATAAACTATAAATAACATAAAAATAGGAGGTAAATCTTTATGGCCACAGCAGTGACAAATTGCGCAATTATCAAAAAAGAAGGTCAATACATCACAATTCAAATAATTTGTCCAAAATGCGGGAGAGTTACAACCTATTCACAAGGTTTTGTATATGAAGGTACTACATATGTGTTTACTCAAACATGTGGTAACCTATCATGTTATACACGATTTGAAGTTCAATTTATAGGATAATATTAAACGTCAGGGCTGAAAAGTACATAAACGGCCAGGCCAGCCGCTGACGAGAGAAACCAACAACCGTGCGTTTCCTTCCCCAGCCCGCAGCCCGGCCGTTTTGCTTTTCAAAAAAACACATTCATATTATAATAGCCTCAAGAATTCTTTATTTCTCAAGAACAGGGAGGCGATTATATGAACCTGGCCAAAGTTTCCGCCAACGGTCAAATTACAGTTCCTATCGAAATCCGCCGTTTGCTCGCCCTCAAAACCGGCGATAAGGTTCTTTTTGTCCAAAAACAGGACGGCGATATAGTAATCAGCAACGCCTCCGCCAACGCCATACGCAAAGCCCAGGCAGCCTTTGCCGGAGCCGCAGAAGCCATGGGCGTCGTCAACGAAGAGGACATTCAATACCTGGTTAATGATGTGCGCTGCGGAACAAAATAGTATGCGCATTCTCGTTGACACAAATGTTTTGTTTTCGGCACTGCTTTTTCCTAAGTCAAAACCTGCCCAAGCACTCTATCATGTCGTATCACACCACGAACTGATTCTATGCGACCGCAATATTTCCGGACTGCGCGAGATTTTACGGAGAAAAGCGCCCCAGTTTTTAGCCGACGCTGAAGTTCTTTTGGCGGAATTGCCTTTTGAACTTATACCGTCCGTAAATCATGCTGAAAAACTTATCCGCGATGCCAAAGATCAACCGATACTCAATGCAGCCATTGTGTGTACGGCGTTGACATCATCTTAACAGGCGATAAGGATTTTCTATCACTGAATATTGAGCACCCGCGCTGCATGACCGCCGCTGATTTCCTATTCGGAGAATTTGAAACATAAGTTTTTTCTAACGCTCAACGGTTGAAAGTCAACACTCCGCGCCTTACCGACAGCAGCTGATTTGACCATTTACGGCAGACTGTAAACAAGCAGTGCTTCCGCAGGCCCCGACGAAACAGTTTACCCTCTATGAATTACAATAACCTATTAAATAATCCGGAATACGCCTTTCTGCACAGCCATCCCCGCTTAGGAGAGCG
Organism: bacterium; assembly: GCA_030535355.1. Lineage (GTDB taxonomy): Bacteria > Vulcanimicrobiota > Xenobia > Xenobiales > Xenobiaceae > JAFSXO01. Next base: position 2,142 of record JAUNIO010000090.1, read on the forward strand.
CATAATGCTCCTGGGCGTAAGCGGCAGCCGCGGCTACGGCACCGACACACCAGACAGCGACATCGACCTGCGCGGAGTAACCCAGAACCTGCCCTCCGACCTGCTGGGTCTGACTTCCTTTGAGCAGTACGAGGACGCCCAAACCGATACGGTCATCTATTCCTTCAATAAGCTGGTGACGCTGCTGCTCGGCTGCAACCCCAACACTATCGAGATCTTGGGCTTGGACGAAGACCAATACCTGATAATATCCCCTCTGGGCCGGGAACTCCTGGATAATAAAAGCCTCTTTCTCTCCAAAAGAGCCGCCTCATCCTTCGGCAATTACGCCGGCGACCAGCTGCGCCGCCTGCAAAACGCCATAGCCAGGGACACCCTGCCCCAGCCCGACCAGGAGAAGCACATCCTGAGGTCGGTGCATAACGCGCTGGAAGATTTCAACCGACAGCACAACCACGACGGCAGAGAAATGATCAAGCTTTACATCGATGCCGCTGAGACCCCGGAATTAGAGACGGAGATCTTCCTGGACGACGAATTCCGTCATTATCCCCTGCGCAGATACAGCGATCTCCTGAAGACTTTGGGAAACGTCATCCGCATCTACAAAGTCATCGGGCACCGCAATCACAAAAAGACGACATAGTTATCAGCAACGCCTCCGCCAACGCCATACGCAAAGCCCAGGAAGCCTTTGCCGGAGCCGCCGAAGCCATGGGCATCGCCAACGAAGATGACGTTCAGTACCTGGTTGATGATGTGGGCCGCGGGACCAAATAGTATGCGCATTCTTGTTGACACAAATGTTTTGTTTTCGGCACTGCTTTTTCCTAAGTCAAAACCTGCCCAAGCGCTCTATCACATTGTATCACACCACGAACTCATTTTGTGCGACCGCAACATCGCTGAACTGCGTGAGATTTTGCGGCGCAAAGCGCCTCAGTTGTTAGCTGACGCTGAAGTTCTCATGGCGGAACTGTCCTTTGAACTAATTCCTTCAGTAAAATATGCTGAAAAGCTTATCCGCGATGCCAAAGATCAACCGATACTCAATTCAGCCATCGTTTACGGCGTGGACATTATCTTAACCGGCGACAAAGATTTTCTGTCTCTAAATCTAGAGCGCCCGCGCTGCATGACCGCCGCCGACTTTCTGCTCAGAGAATTGGAGGTATAAGCTGACACATTCAACGGTTATCGGCACAATTTTGCAGACTACCCAGACTGATGTGCCGGACAAGGTCGGGACCTGCACCCGCGGGCCGGAAAGCGATTTGCAGCTGCTCCGGTGCAAGGTTGAATACGGCGAGAAAGAGCTCAAACCCGCGCTGCCGGTTATCAGCGGCTTTATAAAAACTGAGTGCGGCAGGTTGAAAGAAGCGGCAGCTGCGATGCTCTCCACACCGCCGGTCGATTAAGCGGAACTTAATGCAATTTTCCGCCGCGTACTTGGCGTATCCACAAGAATAATTCTTAATAGCAGGGAATAACACCATATTTTTGGTATAGATAGATACCAAAAATATATTCCATGAAACAGATACCATGAAGAAAAAATATATTGTATTAGTACTGTTACTTATCGCAGTGATCGGTCTAGCTGTTTTTTATTATCCTGTCATTAAGACAAAAATAGAAGTCAATAATTATCGCAAATGGGCAGTACAAGGAGATGCTTATGCACAAAAAAATTTAGGCGACTGCTATATACAGGGCAAAGGCGTAGAGAAAGATCAACAACAAGCTGTTTACTGGTATCGCAAAGCTGCAGAACAAGGTCATGCTGATGCGTAAGTATATTTAGGCAACTTTTATAAAAACGGCATAGGCGTTGCTAAAGATATAGAACAAGCAGTATCTTGGTATTCAAAAGCAGCCGAGCAAGGCAACGCCGCAGCACAGTATAATTTGGGAAACTGGTACTTATTAAATAATAAAGAAGACGCAATAGCAAAACTAGAAAAAGAAATAAAAGACAGAGAAAAAGAAGCCGTAAAATGCTATTGCAAAGCTGCAGATCAAGGTCACATCGGAGCAATTGCAAAGTTAGGTTATTGTTATGAAACTGACCGTGGTGTCAATAAAGATATAAACAAAGCTGTCAAATTTTACCGTCAAGCTGCCGAAGCTGGAGACCCTGAAGCTCAAATTAGGTTAGGCTTTTGCTACGATGAAGGCGAAGGAGTAGAAAAAGATTTCCAGCAAGCCGTACAATGGTACCGCAAAGCGGCTGATCAAGGAAGTCCGAACGGACAGAGATGCTTAGGCAGGTGTTATTTTTTTGGACATGGCGTTGAGAAAGACCCTCAAGAAGCTCTCCGATTATATAATAAAGCAGCAAATCAAGGTGATGTCTTTGCACAGTACGAACTAGGAAACAGATATTTCATTGGCGATGGAATTGCCAAAGATACCAAAGAAGCTTGCAAATGGTATAGAAAAGCAGCCGAACATCTTGACGACAGCTATATTGATTCTAATTTTTACCCACAGTATTTATATTCTATGTTTGCTCAGGTGCAGTTAGGCAACTGTTACTTCAAAGGCGAAGGAGTGGAAAAGGATTACAAACAAGCCGTAAAATGGTATAGAAAAGCAGCCGAACAAGGGGCTAATGAAGCTAAGTTTTGCTTAGGCGTTTGTTATAAAAACGGCTGGGGCGTACAAAAAAATATGCAGCAAGCAAAAAAATGGTTTAACCATGTAAGTCTATCGATGATCGAAGATAATGTTAAAGACAGCGATGACGAAGCGAAGTATTGCTTAGGATTATGCTATAAAAACGGCTGGGGGGTATTCCACGAAAAATCTCTGAAGAAAGCAGAGAAATGGTTTAGCGAAGCAGCAAAGCTAGGCCATGAAGAGGCTAAACAAGAACTGCAAAGCAAACAAAAACAATAAAGTTTATATAATTTACATTATCACTTACAGCGAATATCCACCAGATTGAGATAAAAACCGGCTGAGTTCAATATTGTACCCTAAGGGGGAAGAAATTCACCTTCCCGCGAATTTACACGCTTACATGCAATTTTAGCCCGCTGGAGGCCAACTTGTAACCGTGTCTGAACAGTTGATTTTGAAAGCCCCCGTTTCCGGGGCTACCGTAGCCATCGAAGACGTGCCCGATCCGGTGTTCGCCAGCAAAATGGTAGGAGACGGTTTATCCATCGACCCCACATCTCCGTTCCTGCTGGCCCCCTGCTCGGGAAAAGTCCTGCAAATTCACCCCTCCTGTCACGCCCTAACCATTAAAAGCCCGCAAGGGCCGGAGATTTTAATGCACGTAGGGCTGGATACCGTAAGCCTTAAAGGCGAAGGGTTCAAGCCCCTAGTCTCCCAGGGTGACGAAGTCGTAGCCGGAGACCGCCTCTTAGAGTTCGACGCCGATCTTATCGCCTGCAAATCGCGCAGTCTGCTCACCGAAATTCTGGTCACCAACTTAGAATTGGTCGATTCCCTGGAAGTCACGCACGGAGATGCCGTCGCCGGAAAGACTACAGTATTAACTGTCAATCTGCGCGAAGATTTCTCCACACCTCAGCAGAAGCCAGACAGCAGCAGCGAACAGTTCGTTTACTCTCCACCCATCGTAGTGCGCAATCTCCAGGGCATTCACGCCCGCCCCGCCGCCACTTTAGTCAATTCCGCCAAACGCTTCAAATCGCGCATTGAGCTGCTGCGCGGTGCCCAAAGCGCCAACTGCAAAAGCGTAGTGGCTATTATGGCCCTGCAGGTGGAATGCGGAGATACCGTCAAACTGCAGGCTAGCGGGCCAGACAAAGACGAAGCCATCAAAGAACTGACTGTAGCCATCCGCAACGGGCTGGGCGAAGCTGTCGGCGCAGTTCCCGATCAGACAGCCAATACTAATGGCGCCCCTGACAGCGCCAGCGCCGCTCCCATCGAAGACGGAGTGTATAAAGGCATCGCCGCTTCCCCAGGATTAGCTTTAGGCCAAGTGTATCAGATGAAACGCCACGAGTGGGAGGTTCCCGAAAAGGGCGGCACCCCTACCCAGGAACGCCAGCTCTTGGACCGCGTTGTAGGCCAAGCCCAAAGCGAGCTGGAAAAGCTAGAACAGCAGACGGCTAAAGATGCTTCCAAGGAAAAAGCCGCCATTTTCGCCGCCCACCGCGAACTGTTAAATGACCCCGACCTGGTAGACAACGCCCACGCCAAGATTCTTCAGGGCTTCAGCGCCGCTTACGCCTGGAAAGAATCCTTCACCGAACAGGCTCAGCGCCTCAGCGCTCTCAAGCAAAAAATGTTAGCTGCCCGGGCGACAGACGTGCGCGACGTGGGCGAGCGCGTGCTGCGCCTCTTGCTGGGCAAAGAAGCTGAAACCCAGGAGATGCCGGAAAACACCATCGTCATCGCCGAAGAGCTGACGCCCTCAGACACCGCGTCTTTGGACCGCTCCAAAGTGCTGGGCTTCGCTACCGTTTTGGGCGGCGGCACCTCCCATGCCGCTATTTTAGCCCGTTCCTTAGACCTTCCCGCTATCGCGGGTATCAACCCCAAAGCCTTAGAGCTGCCCAACGGCCATCAAGTCTTGCTCAACGGCGACAAGGGCACTTTAGATACCGATATCAGCGAAGCGGAAATGAGCGATATCCGCCAGCGCCTGGCTAAGCAAAAAGAGCTGAAACGCCTCTATCAGGAACACGCCAGCCGGCCAGCGGTTACCACGGATGGACACCGCGTGCAAGTCGCCGCCAATATCGGTTCGATTGACGATGCCAAGCAGGCCATGAGCTTAGGTGCTGAAGGCGTAGGGCTGCTGCGCTCGGAATTCCTCTTCATGAACCGCCCCACCCCTCCCGGTGAAGATGAACAGGCACACATTTACAGGGCCATTGCCTTGGCTGTAGGCCGCGACAATCCTCTGATTATTCGCACTTTGGATGTCGGCGGCGACAAACCCCTGCCCTATCTGCCTGTGCCCAAAGAGGATAACCCCTTCCTGGGCGAGCGCGGCCTGCGCCTCTGCCTGAACCGTCCCGAATTACTGCGCACTCAGTTTAGAGCAATTCTGCGGGCTGCCGAATTAGCCAAGGTGATGGTCATGCTGCCCATGGTCACCTCTATTGAAGAGTTCCGCCAGGCTAAAGAGATGTTCCAAGAGGAGCAGAACGCCTTAGGCGTAAAAGGCGTACCGTTAGGCGTAATGATCGAAGTTCCCTCCGCCGCGCTTACAGCTGCAAGTCTAGCCCGGGAAGCGGAGTTCTTCTCCATCGGCACCAACGACCTCACCCAATACACGCTGGCCATAGACAGAGGCCACCCCAAACTGGCCGCCCAAGCTGACGGATTAAGCCCGGCAGTGCTTCGTCTTATCCAAATGACCGCTGAAGGTGGCCACGCTCACCAGCGTCAAGTCGGTATCTGTGGCGGGCTGGGAGGAGAATTAGCGGCCGTGCCTATCCTGGTAGGCTTGGGCATTGACGAGCTCAGCGTAGCCGCCCCTGCCATTGGCGCAGTAAAATACACCATCCGTCAATTATCTTACGAAGAATGCCGCGCTCTGGCCGATAAAGCGTTGGGCTGCGAGAATGCCGCGAAAGTGCGCGAGATGTTGGAGGCCCAGAAATAATGAATTTTTTCAAAAAAGCATTCGCAGAGCTGCAAAAACTGGGCAAAGCCCTAATGCTGCCGGTATCCGTGCTTCCGGCAGCAGGTATCCTTTTGGGTATCGGTTCCTCCAAATTCAGCTGGATACCCGATAAAATTGGCGACATTATCAAAAGCGGTGAATTATTTGCCACCACTGGCACGTTTACTGGACTGGCTATCGCCCTGCTAACGATTATGAAAAATTCGGGTGACGCCATCTTCGAAACCATGCCTCTGCTCTTCGCTATAGGAGTAGCCCTGAGCCTGACCAAAAACGACGGCGTTTCCGCCTTGGCGTCTCTGGTAGGTTACGTGGTAATGCTGGCTACTATGGGCGTTATGGCCGACATTTTAGGCATGAACATGGTGGCAGGCCAAGGTATGACCGATGATATTATGGGTTTCCACACCATGAACACCGGTGTCTTCGGAGGCATCATTATCGGTATTTTGGCGGGATGGCTGTTTAACAAATACTACCGCATTGAGCTGCCTCCATATCTAGGATTTTTCTCCGGCAAGCGCTTTGTGCCCATCGTTACCGCTTTCGCCGCTATCATCGTAGGTGTTATTCTCTCCTTCATCTGGCCCCCTATCGACCAGATCATTAAAATGGCCGGCGACTGGGCGGCCAGCAGCAACCCCACTCTGGCTGCTCCCCTCTACGGTCTAGTCGAGCGCGCTCTGCTGCCCTTCGGACTGCACCATATCTGGAACGTGCCCTTCTTCTATCAGATGGGCAGCTTCCCCGATCCCCTCGAGCCCGGCAACTTTATCCACGGCGACATCGAGCGCTTCATGAACGGAGACCAAACCGCGGGAATTTTGGCCGGCGGCTTCCTGGTCAAAATGTTCGGTCTGCCCGCAGCAGCTATCGCTATCTGGCACAGCGCCAAACCTTCCCGCAGAGTAGCTATCGGCGGTATGATGACTGCTGCCGCCCTAACCTCTTTCCTAACCGGAATCACCGAACCCATCGAATTCTCCTTCATGTTCGTGGCTCCGATTCTCTACGTCATTCACGCCATATATGTGGGGTTGGCCTTCTGGGCTATGCGCCTAGTCGATGCCCACATGGGGTTTACCTTCTCCCAGGGCTGCATCGACTTCCTGTTGTTCTACGGACGCGATATCAGGCCGTGGACGGTTTTTATCTTAGGTCCCGCTTTTGCTGGCCTCTACTATGGTACCTTCCGTCTGGCCATCCGCACCTTAGACCTCAAGACTCCTGGCCGCGAAGACGATTTAGTAGATGCCGAAGGCAACGAATATGTGCCTAAAATGGGCGAACTTCCCGCCCAGGTCATCGCCGCTTTGGGAGGACGCGCTAACATCGCTAATCTCGACGCCTGTATTACCCGCCTGCGCGTGGGCCTGGTTGACCCCAGCAAAGCCGATCACAATCGCCTGAAACAGCTGGGTGCGGCGGGCGTCGTATCCGTGGGCGACGGCCTGCAGGCCATCTTCGGAACCAAGTCAGAGAATCTCAAAACCGATATTGCCGAATATCTGCGCAATAACCCCATAAGCGACGACGAAGAAGAAGAAGAAGCAGCTATCAAGTCCGCCTCACGGCAGAAGCAGTCCGGCGCTCAGCAGATCGATGAAACCGCCCTGCGCGCCAAAGCCCAAGAAGCCAAGTATCAAAAGATGACGCAGACATTCTTGGAGCCTTTAGGTGGCGCAGCCAACGTGCTTTCGGTATCGGCCAAAGCTCTGACCCGCGTGCGCATCGAAGTTAAAAACGCCTCATTGGTCAAACAGGAGAGCTTAAAATCTTTGGGTTCTCAAGTGATGACGCTTAGCCCCACACTGTACCATTTAGTGGTAGGCCTGGAAGAGGCGCCGATTTTGGCTATGGCTATCTCAGAGACTAAGCGGTAAGCACTGTGATGCACTAAAAACGGGGGCGGCATTGCCCCCGTTTTTAGTGTGCGCCTCACCGCTTTTCCTAAACATACAGATAAAGCGAATCATCGCCTCTTTTAGGCCTCAGCAGCCTGATTTTTTTGCGTCAGCTTCCGCCCGCTACGCTGCTTCGCTACGCTCAGATGCTACGCTTAGCAGAACTGCCGCAGCGTCAGGGCGACGTAAGACGGTCAAACGGTAACTTGTTCGCTAAACACTAACGAAATGACATGGCCTTTAGGGGGAGTCAGATAGTTTCGCAAGTTAGCTGATCGCTAACTAAATGATATTAATTAATTAATTAGCTTCCCATTTTGTCTAATGCCGTTTAGTATGTTTCTCTGAATCTCGTTTCCGCTGCCGAATAAATCTCTTCCAGCCTTTTCTTATCGTCATTTATCTCAGCCATAATAATGTCGGCACATTCCGGCGCAGAAAAAACGCGGTAAGGTATGGCGCAGGACACCCCCTTGATGATTTCCTGCTGAAAAGCATCGTCATCCCATGCCAGCCTATCCTTACATTCTAGCAGTTTCTCAATCCAATACGCAGAACAGCGCAGACAGGAAGATTCATAAGGAAAAAAACGGTTGGCCTTCTTAGCCCAAAACTTGACGCGGTATTCAGTCATCCAATCGGAATCGCCGGGGCTGGGCAGCGGGCTGCTGCCATTATCCAAACCGCTCAAACCGTATGCCAGCAATTCGCAGATAATACTGAAAGCAATACCGTAATCGCCTTTTTCCCTGGTTAAATCAAACATATTGCGCAGAATGCCGCGGAACGAGCCAAATTTACCTGCTTCAATATACTGCAGGCCCTGCCTGTTTAAGAATTCCAGTATTTTTTCCCGAAATGGCAAATAAGGCAGAGTATGCATCAGCTCATCCAAACTGTAAATATCCATTTCAATGATCAGGGGATGAGCGTGAATATAAGGAATATGCTCATATTTAGCGAGAACATGGCGGCCTTTTTTAGTCAGCCTGTACATTCTGCGGGGAAAAAGCTGACTTAACTCTTCACTGGCAACATTATCGATAAGCCGCTGCGCTAAAACCTCTTTAGAACCGCTGACTTTTAAATCATGCGATTTAAGAGTCTCTTGTATTTCCTGCATACTTGCAGAGCATATTGCATCGGACAGCCCGCCAAAGACAATATAGCCGCGCTGAAAAAGAGACTGCAGCACAGCCTGCACATTGCTGACACCGTACCGATCCCACCAAAAGCACTGGGACGGTTTATCACCTTCACCGTATCTGGAAGCATAGCTCAGCACCAGAACCTCATGGGGATACAAGCCGTCACACGTAGGTTCCAGATTCGCAAATCTCAGTTCAGCCGGGATCATATTATCGCTTGAGTGTACCAGCATATTCTATTGCTCTCTTTCTCAATGTCATTTAACCTTACTAAATGACATTGGAAATGTTGACTCATATACTATTATCGCCACGTTCATGCACGTGTATAAGCAAGCATATGATATACGTTAGACTTCAATTCCCCAACAGTCTTGGGCACCCCCTCTGTCGCAGTCGCGACTTCTCCCCCTCC
>JAUNIO010000091.1 GCA_030535355.1 bacterium
AATTTAGTTCAAACTATCTTGAGTTTTTGGCCCAAACTATCTTGTGTGTTATACCATCTAATGGGAACTCCATAGACATCATACCCATGCCCATGGATGCAGTGTTCGAAACCTTAAAACTCTCGTATGGCACTTGGATAGGGTCTAAGGCTTTAGCGTCATCGCTGGGATCGGCGTTGAGCACCGTGTCGTGCCCGTGCGCATCGCTGTCGGTATAGCGAATGAGGTCAGCGCCTTCGCCGCCGTCAACCGTATCGCTGCCGTCTCCAGCCACGATGGTGTCTTCGTCTCCGTCGCCGTAGAGTTCGTCATCGCCGGATAGACCGAAAATTATATCTTGGCCTTCATTGCCGTGGACTTTATCGTTGCCGCTGCCGGCGTTAATGAAGTCGTCACCTTCGCCGCCATTGACTTCGTCGTCGCCCGCGCCGGCATAAATGACGTCGCCGCCCGCGCCGCCGTCGATATAGTCATTGCCGTACCCGCCTTCGATGTATTCGCGTCCCGAGCCGCCTTCTATTCTGTCGTTGCCATTCTCACCGTAGAAAGCGTGTTCGCCTTTGTAAGCCTTGATATGATCAGCGCCGTTTTCACCGTGGACTACGCTGGAACCGTCGTATATGGTGATCTCTTCATTGCCTTCGCCGCCGAATATGGTGTTTTGCCCATTATAAGCGGTAATGGCATCGTCACCGTCTTGTCCCCATACAGTATTGAGGCCATCGATAACCGTGATGTTGTCGTTGTCAGCGCCGCCATAAATGTTATTATGGCCTTTATAAGCTATGATAGTATCTTCGCCATTTTCGCCGTAGATGGTGTTGCTGCCGTCATAGGCGGTCACCATGTCGTCTCCGTCGCCGCTGTGCACTTCATTTATGCCCTGACTGCCAGACAGAGAAGAATTGAGGCCTAAGCTATTGAAATTCTCTTGCGCTTGCTGCCCGAGAGTAATATCGTCCCGTCCGCCTTGAGTATAAATAACATTATTCCCGCCGCGGGCATTTATCACATCGTTGCCGTCGCCGGTGATAATGGTATTAGTGCCTGAAGTCTGAGTTTCAACGGTGTTATTGCCCTGAGTATCGATAATTACGTTGCTGCCGGAACCGCTGATGATTTTATCGTCTCCTTCGCCGCCAGTGAGGAACATTTGGCTTTGTACATTATCGTCAGCTTCAATGCTATCGCTGCCGTTGCCGCCGCTGATGAAAATAGCAGGCTGTGGTTTCTGATCTTCGGGAGTAGATAGCTGAGGGAACAAGCCGCCCGCCAGGGAATCTAGGAGATCGCTTGGCCATCCGCCAACAGCTGAATCTTTTAGTTTATCGTCGCCTTCGCCGCCACGCTGCTCAATGCTATCGCTGCCTAAACTGGAATTGGGCAGCTTCATTTCGTCGTTGCCTTCTCCGCCACGCTGCTCAATGAGATCGCGGCCTAAACTGACTTGGGGAGACAAGGTGTCGTCGCCTGTGCCGCCATTTATTTCTTGGGCGTCGACGAAGGAAGCGGTGTTTTCGTCGTAATGGACGCGAATTTTATCGTCTCCGTCTCCGCTGTCTACCATGAGACGCTTGGCCTCTTCCGCGGAATAGATGCTTTCTTCGCCATTGACGATCACTCGGTATGAACCGTCAGCGCCCATAGTAATATCTATGTCGTCATCTCCCTTGGTGCCGCTGATATGGATGACCCCGTCCTCGTTCTCAGCGTCGAACCCTTCGGCTTCCATGGCTTCCATCAGTTTGGCTTCGTCGCTGCTCTCTGTGTCGTTGTACCAGCGCTCCGCGCGGTCGGACTGAGACAATTCCGAGATGTCCCGAGTCGCCAAAATTTCTGCGTCGAGCTGGGTAATCTCCGCCTCTTTGTCGGCAGCCTGCTGCTGAATCTCCTCGTATTCTTGCTGAAGGGCCTGCAAATCGCTGTCCTGTTCCAAGGCACTCTGCAATTCAGGATTGCTCTCGCTCATGGACTGCTGAATCTCCGATATCCTATTCTGAGCGTTCTCAATGATAGCGCTTTGCTGCGCTACATCGGCCTGAGCCTGTGTGCACTGAGATGACAGCGCTGCTCTTTGCGCTTGTATCTGGAATGCTTCTTGCTGAAGCTGCTGCTGTTGCTGCTGCAAAGAGCTGATGCGGCTTTCGATTTCACTCTTGCGGGCATTATATTCATTCATCTGGGCCTGATAGGCTGCCTGAGCTTCGGGATCGTCGCCGCTGGGTGGATTTGGGGGAGTTAAAGAAGCCAGTTCGCCCTGAGCTGCGCTGAGATCGGCAGAAACTTGCTGCTGTTGCTGAGTATTGGCATTTAGTTCTTGGTCCGTAGCGGCCATATCCTGAGTAGCTTGATCCAATTCCTGCTGCGCTAGTTCTTTGGCTTGGCTGGCTTCGTTAAGCTCAATTTTAGCCTCTTCGTACTCGGCCTGTTGGCTGCTGTTGGGATCCTCAGTCTGATTCTGCTGAATGATTTCATCCTTGCGCGACAGTATCTGAGTCTGGGCTTCACTGGCCTGGCTGTGCAGCTCGCCCAGCTCACCCTGAGCTTGATCTCTCTGGCTGCGCAGTTCGTCTAGCTTTTGCTGAGAAGCGCTGCTGGAATCAAAGGTGTCGCTGATGCTGCCGTTAGCCTCAGCCGTATCTAGGCCGGGATCAGGTGCGTTAGCTTCGGAATTATAGACTGAGTATATTGCAGAAGCAGAATAACCGGAATTGACATTTTGAATGGACATACAGCAGCATCTCCTTGAAAATAGCTAAGGATAATTATATTACACTTTGGGATTTATCACGACAGATAAGCGATAATCAAGAGCTGTAGCTATTTTTATGCAATAAAAATCAAAATCAAGAACAGCTGCCATCTGAGCGTAGCGAAGCAGCGTAGCGGGCAGAAGCTGACGCAAGAAAGCCAGGTGCTGAGGCTGTAAATATGCTAATACAATTATAGCTATAAAGATATTTAGCTAAGATTATCCATTTAGGTTAATTATAATAGCCTTAATGGATAATCTTAGCTGTATTTTACTGGCAATGCTAGCGGCAGCTTTTGTTCTGCGGCGATGCCTTTGGCCATATCTTACGCTTGGGTATATGAGAGCTGGCCTGTGCGTTCACTGAAGGCTGAAGCGTTTTATACAGTGAACTTCTTGCCCGGCAAATGCCTGCTTATTTGACGGTGCGCCTGCCCGCCAAGACTGAAAGATAAGAATGCAGCATTTTGGCCGCTTCGCGCTGCTGTTTCTTGGGCAGCCCCACCAGTTCGCGCAGACATTGCCGAAGCTCTGGAATTAAAGCGCAGTACGAGGAAACGGTGCGGTTGGATATGCCGCTGTCAGGCATATCCGGGCTGTATCCTGCGGCCAGCAGCAGCGCTGATGGCTCTATCTGCAGCGCATGTGCCAAAGCCACTACTTTTTCCCGGCTGGGAATGTGCCCGTCGCGCTCCATTAAGGTTATATAACTGGGGTCTATGCCGGCTTTCTGCGCTAAACTGCGCGAGGTGAGATGTAAACGATGGCGGTGAAATTTAATAACTTCGGACCATGTTTTGCTGTTCATACTATTTCCGCTTTGCTAAACCGCTGTTAAAAAGCGATTAAATTATGAATTAGAACTAACAATTTATTATAATAAAGTTTTATTTCATAATTGCAAGCACTAATCTTGATAAATTGATTTGAAAACGATTCCCTAATTTTCAAGGATTTTTTGCCTTGGTGTCTCATTATTGCGACATGTTAAAAAAATGCAAAAAAAATTGCCTCAAGCATTGCCTGAGGCAAAAACACTGCAAAACAGGCTACTGTTCTGCAGTTTAGTGCTTATGGATGGCGTATCTCTTCTAATTCTTGGGGCTTGCGGGGAGCAAAGCGGGTGACCACAGCGGGGAGGGCTATCCCCTGTTTGCGCAGCATATCGGCCCGGGAAGCTACGGCTGCGCCGGTCATAATGTTGAGAGCGATGTTGGCGGCATGGCGTTCCAGAGGATTTTCCAGGAATGAGCCTTTGACCCATTCGTTAAAAGCACCCATAGCTGGGCCGCACCAAATCTGGTAATCGGAACGGCGGGTGGGGTCGCCGGAGTTGGCCCAGCGCGAAGCCTGGCCGAGATAGGAGCGGAAGACCAGAGCCATCAGATGTTTGGGGTCCTGCTCGGCCTTGGCGATCTGGCGGGGATCGCGTTTGGCGAAAAACTCGCGCGTCGAGGACCAGCATTCATCTATGCTGCAGCGCAGGTAGTCGCGTTCGATCTGGGCGATAACCTCTTTAGGCATTTCCTGAAAACTGCTGTACTGACGGTACCAGCCGTAAAGTTTGCGGGCCTTGACCGGGAACATCGTGCCCCATTTGAGCACCTGGACGTTTACGCCCATTTCAAACATGTCCGCAGCAGGGGCCATGGTACAGTCGGCGGGGCCAGCTTTCGCTAACACTTCGCGCACCTGTTCGCAGGTCCCCGATTCGGAACAGGCTTGATTGACAGACCCCGTCATCACGTACGCCGCTCCCATAGCGAAGGCAGCGGCAGCGGAAACTGGGGTGGAGATGCCGCCTGCCGCCCCGACTGGCACGCTGTAACCGTATTTGGCCGCTATAGAATCGCGCAGCTCCAGCATAGAGGGCCACATGCTGACTGCGGGGCGGTTATCGGTATGCCCGCCCGAATCGGCTTCAGCCGTCAGTTCGGAGCAGACGGGGACTTTTGCCGCTAAAGCCGCCTGATCTGTGGTAAGATCACCGGATTCAACCAAAGCGCGGAGCATATTGTCAGGCGCAGGCATGAGGAATTTCTGAGCTAGCTCCAAGCGTGACACTTTGGCCATGATGGAGTTGGGGGTGTAAACAGTGCCGTCGGAGCGCAGGCTGATACCGGCGTAGCGGAAGCGCAGCAGGGGCAGGGTTAGGGACATGAAGGCTGAGGCTTCGAGCAGGCGGATTTTTCCTTTGAGGAATAGCTCGACTAAAGCGGCTTCCAGCGCGGGGTCGTGGGGGCTGTGAATGAGATTGAAACCGTAGGGGCGCGTCCCCAAGCGTTCGCGCAGCCTGTGCATTACGCCTTCTACGCGGTCGAGAGCGAGACCAGCGGAGCCGAAAAAGCCTAGCATACCATTTTGGGCCATGGCGGCTACTAAGTCTTCCGAAGCGATGCCGTTAGCCATAGAACCGCTGACATAAGCCAGCTGCAGGCTATACTTGCTGCGGAAAGCGCTGTCGCCTAAACTTTCTGGCGGCAAAGCCGGAACAAACCCCAGCAGGGGCAGACCTTTTGCTATTGGGGGTGAAGGATAGGAGAGCATTCCTTGGCCGGATGCTGTTAGGGCCAGAGAACCATCATGATTCTGCACCGCAAACAGCGGAGAGGTAAGTCTTAGCAAGGCGGAAGTCAAATCGTCCTGGGTGGCCGATAAATAATCATCATCTGAGGGGGATAGCCACCAGCCGATGGGGCTGCTGCTCTTGTGCTGCACGTCGGTAACCTCGCTTTGCCGTGAATATACTGTTATAAAAGTTTCAAAATATTAAAAATTCCTTACAATAGCTGTTTTTCCTTTAGAGTTAATTTCATTTAGTTAGCGATCAGCTAACCTGCGAAACTATCTGACTCCCCCTAAAGGATAGACTCCCCCTAAAGGACATTGCCTTTAAAGTACCCCCCAGCGACTGTGTCCAATGAGCTGAGAGAGCGTGCATATTGATTATTAAAATATTTTGCAGAATCTATTTATATTACCAAGGTTTGTCGTGATAAAATTAATTGTATATTAAGCGAAGTTTATTAATTACGCTTCATGGTTCGCAATATCGGAGGATTAGCCTATGCAGATTCAAAACACCAGCAGCGCCTCTTCAGTCGTGCAGAATAATCATTATACCGCCCCTTCGGCAGCTGAGCGCCCCGCTGAGAGTACTGCCGCTGCAACTCAAGACAGCGCCAGCATTGGTGCGTTTGCAGATAGCTCTAGCCGTGAAACCTCGGGCACTTCCGATGAATACGCGGGTCAAAACATGGCGGGTAAATCTGCCTATGAAGAAACCTGCACCCTCAGCGAAGATGCGCAGTTACTGCGCAGTATGATGTCAGATGTCTCTGATGAGGACTTGCGCCTGGCGCTCGGCACGGACAGCAGCGATACGATTAGCGTTACCAGCGGAGGCGAGGATGGCTCGATTATCGTTAACGTCAACGGGAAGGAAACCCGCTATACCGCTGAGGAAGCGGAAAGGCTGATTATCGATGGCGGTGACGGCAGCGATACGATTAACGTCGCGGAAGATGTTACAGCTAATCTGCATATAGCTGGCGGACACGGCAACGATGAGATAACTGGCGGTGCTGGCAATGACGTTATTTACGGCGGTGCTGGCAATGATCGCATTGTAGATAATTATGGCAGCAACAGAATTGACGGTGGCGCTGGCAACGATGTGCTGATCGCCCACGGGCAGGACCGCGACGGCGTTACCGCGCACAAGAATACCATAATTGGTGGCACGGGCAACGATTATATTGAGGGCGGCGACGGCGACGATTATCTGTCGGGCGGCGACGGTTACGATGTGATTTACGGTCTGAGCGGCAACGACGTGATGTTTGGCGGTGACGGCAAAGACTATATTGACGGCGGTTTGGGCGATGACCGTCTCTACGGAGGCGCTGGTGAAGACGATTTAGTGGGCGGCAAAGGCGATGACAGGCTCTACGGAGGAGCTGGCGACGACGTGCTGATCGGCGCCAGCGGCAGCGATAAGGTTTACGGTCAGGGCGGGGCTGACAAAGTAATTGCCGGCACAGAAGATTTGGTTCACACCGATGACGATGATCTAGAAATTGAATGGCGCGAAACTGTGGAGGTCCCGGAGAACTTTAGCGCCCAGGGGGATCGGTTTGAAAAAGAGCGCATAGAGTCCGATTTTGAATTTTTGGCCAGCACTGCTAACGGGCAGATGATGTTTGAAGAAATTGCCAAAACCGGGCATGATGTCAGCGTGCAGGCGACCAGCGAAGGCAGTTCCTGCCAAAGCTACAGCGGCAATGACAAACGCGGCGTAGGCAGTGACAGCATTATCAATTACAATCTGACAAAGATTAGCCTGGCTGGTTCTACAGCCTGGCGGGATCGCGCTCCCGTAGTCAGCATGTTCCACGAGATGTGCCATTCCTATAACGCGGCTATCGGCAATATGAATAAAAATTATTACGATCAGAGCACTGGCGGCAAAGTGGCTGATAAAGCTTCCGGCAGCGCTAAAGGTGTGGAGTGGCAGGCAGTAGGCCTGGACAATCCCAATGTGGAGGCTAATCCCGAACTGCTGACCGAGAACAGTCTGCGCGCTCTCTTGGGGTTTGAGCGCCGTGAACGCTATTGATTTTCTATAAATTTATAGTTTGCCTAACAATAATTAATATTAAATAATATTTAATAAATAATTAAAAGTATAGGCAGATACTGAAAGAGCAGAACCGCTGTTTCTGGGAATGAATATCCCTGGAAACAGCGGTTTATTTTAATTATGTTTTAAAATTGTTAATTTTAGCATCTTAAGTATTTATTTTTTTTGGTTTTGTCGGTATATAAGGGATAGCTGTTTCTTACTTGGGAGGATTTGCTTATGAATATTCAGAGCGCTGGCAGTATTGCTTATACTTCTTCTGTTTACAGTTACGCTGGCCGCAGCGATTGCGGAGCAGCGGGTAGTCTGGGCACTGATACTAACGATAGTGCCGATATAGGCATTTTTAACGGTGGCGGCAGTGAAGGACATAGTCTGGAAGAACTGCAGAGCCAAAAAGCGCAGGCTGAAAGCGAGCGCAGCGAGCTGCAGGGACAGGCTGACGAAGCGCAGTCTCAAATCAATGCCCGCAAAGGCGAAATCGCTCAGGAACAGCTGGGAGATGAGGCTTCTGGAGAGCTGCAGGCCGAATACCAGGAAGCTCAGGCCGAATTTGACGAAGCCAGCGCTGCTAAGAATGAAGCCCAGCAGGAATTAACCCAGCTCAGCCAGGAGAGCAGCGCCAACGATCAGGCTATTAATGCCAACGCTCAGCAGAAACAGCAGGTTTCCTCTGAACTTAACTCTGCCCAGGGACAGCTAGCCTCGTTGACTCCTCCCAATCCACCCAGCGGTGACGATCCCGAAGCCCAGGCTGCTTATCAGGCAGAGCTGAGCGCTTATGAAGCCCAAAAGAGCGCTTTAGAAAGCCAGATTAATAGCTTACAGCAGCGGCTGCAGCAACTAGAAGCCGAAGCCCAGCAACTGCAGGCCGCCAAATCTCAGCTGTCTCAGGCTCAGCAGCAGGCTCAGGCGGAAGTCACTATGCAGGATGCCGCGATGCAGTCCGCGCAGGCCAAAATGGACGATATTCAGCAGAGGCTGACCGAGGAGAATCCCGAGCTGCAGCAAGCGATCGAGGAAGATGAGGAACTGCAGTCGCTGCAGGAGGAGAGTGAGCTAATACAGCAGCAGCAAGCTGAAAAAGAAGCGGAGATCAGTGAATTAGAGGCCCAGATAGCCGAAGCTGAAGCTGCTGAAGCCCAGGATGCTGAAGATGCTGAATATGTGCCCGATGATGAGGAAATGGGCGAAATGGCGGCTGAGGGCCAAGCCGCTGAGCTCAGCGGGGAAGAGGAAGCCGAAGAAAGCGCTTTGCCAGCTGAGGCGTATGCCGAGGGCCAGGCTACTACTATCGACGATATGAAGGAGCGCATTATAGCCGAGCAGGCCGCTAAAGGCGTAAATATCAGCGCTGCCGATATAGAAGTTATCTCTGGAAGCGGTAAAGACGATAAAATCAGCGTTTCCAGCGCTGAAGATGGCTCGATTACTGTCGATGTCAACGGCACAAAAAGAAGTTTCACGGCTGAACAGGCTGAGCGCTTGATCATTGACGGTGCTGCCGGAGACGATATTATTCGCGTATCCGATGATGTGGCGGCCAATATGCACATCATGGGCGGCAGAGGTGATGACAAAATTTACGGTGGATCGGGCCATGACTATATAGTAGATGATTACGGTCACAATGAGATTCACGGCGGAGATGGTGACGATATAATTAAAATGGCCGGATTGGGCAAACGCGGCCCGATCGAAGCTTTAGGCGATTTGTTTAACCATGAATGGGAACTCACCAATACCGTGTACGGCGGGGACGGCAATGATACGATTTATGGGGGCCGGGCCCAGGATACAATTTACGGTGAAGAGGGCGATGATGTAATTTACGCCGGGGCTGGCAACGATGAGCTTTCTGGCGGCGCGGGTACGGATATTATAAATACCGGCGCGGGTGCTGATTTAGTGAGCAGCATTGCCGGAGAAGACGAAGGGAAAGATGCGCTAAGCCTGGATGCCGAGGATAGTCATGAAGTCTATACCATCAGTGAAGATGCCAAACTAATGCGCCAGCGTATGGTGGAAATGGAGGGCATGAAGGATGAGGACATCCAAATGGCTTTGGGCGGTGATGGTGACGATGAAATCAATGTCACCAGCGGGGGCGCTGACGGTTCTATAGTGGTCAGCGTCAATGGCAGGGAAACCCGTTACTCTGCCGAGGAAGCGAAAAGGCTGATTATCGACAGTGGCAATGGCAATGATAGGATTACCGTCGACGAAAAGGTCCAGGCTAACCTGCACATTACCGGCGGTGACGGCGATGATGCCATAACGGGTGGCTCTGGTCAGGACACCATTTACGACAATTATGGCGGCAACACCATTGACGGCGGCGCGGGGGATGATACCGTAGTCGCTCACGGTTTTGACAGAGATGGCACTTCAGTTCATGGCAACACTATCATCGGCGGCGCAGGGCGCGATTATATTGAAACCGGGGCTGGAAACGACACTATTGAGGGTGGCGATGGCGGCGATGTAATTTACGCTGGGGCTGGCAATGACACTGTCAGGGGTGGAGCTGGAGATGACTTTATCAATGCTGGCAGCGGAGATGATGAAGTTTACGGCGAAGCTGATAATGATACCATCTTTGGGTTAGCGGGCAATGATAAGCTGTACGGTGGCGACGGCTATGATACTATCGCCTCAGGCAAAGGCGATGATACCGTCGATGGCGGAGCTGGTGAGGACATTATTCGCTATACCGACAGTAGCTATGGCCACGATCAGGTCGCTGCCGACAGCAGCGATGATGCCCGGGCTTTAGACCCGATTGAGGTGCCCAGCGATCATTTTGTGGTGGGCAATCAGGTTTATCACAGCGAGAAAGATACTGACGGCAAGAGCCATCAGGTTGCCGCTGATATGACCGATATGCAGGCGCAGATGTTTGCCGATTTCATAAATGACAATCTGGAAGCTTTTGCTTCGATCGATCCCGGCCAGGCCTTGCTGCAGGGCATAGCCGATACCCAGTATAAGGTGACTTTCGGAGCTCTCAATGAGCGAAATGGCTATTGTCAGGCCGACGGCGGGCGCGGCTGGGTCAAGAATATTGATGCACCCGATGCCAATGGAGAGCGCAAATATTACGTAGCTGACGGCAGCGACAGCATAGTGAAGATTAACCCTTCCTTTATCGATCTCGGCGGCGGCAATGCTTTTAGCGAACAGAATCCCATGATTGCTATGGCCCACGAGATGAGCCACGCCTATAACAACGCCAAGGGCAATATGGACTTTGCCTATTACGATAATGACACTGGGGAATTGACCAATTTAGCCCCGCAGACTTCTACAGAGGATGCCTGGAAGCAGAGGGCGATCAGAGGCGCTGAGCTGCAGGCTGTCGGCATGTACGACGACAGCACCATTGCCGCCAATCCTTACGGCATCTCGGAAAACGATTACCGCCAGTTCTTCCACATGGCTCCCCGCACTACTTATATGAGCCAGAACGAGGAACAGTATGCCAATTCCAATCATGGCTATGTGGGCTGGGAGGATACCTGGCATTAGAGCATTTGCGGCTTATAGCCGCTATATGTACAGTTAAAGCTGGTTACTACTTCCGCGCCAGGCGCATCTAAGCTGTGCGAAGAGAGTGTCGGCGCGGAAGGCGGTGCAGGCAGTCCTTTGTCCGCGAAACATTAATGAAATGACATTATAATAGTTGGCCAATTGGGTAATATCATTTAGTTCCCGATCAGCTAATCTGCGTACTATCTAACTCCCCCTAAAGGTAATATCATTTAGTTAGCGATCAGCTAACCTGCGAAACTATCTGA
>JAUNIO010000092.1 GCA_030535355.1 bacterium
GGGAGTCAGATAGTTCGCAAGTTAGCTAATCGCTAACTTAACGGGACTGAGTTAAAGCTCTATGACATTGGAAATGTTGACTCATTAACGCCTTATTAGCTTAGAGCAAGCTGGGCAGATGTCAAGAGCGCAAACAGCTGTCTGGACAGCTGGCGTCACCATCAGCCATCAGCCAAGAACGTACTTGAAAGAAAGGTTTTGTCTAAACAATAAGGAATTGTTAAATTTTACAGCTGGTTATTTTACAACGGACTAAAAAGAAAGGAATTCCCTGATGGCTCCTAAAGTGCAAGAAGGACAATTGTACAAAACGATCCGCTACGATGTCAATAGCGACGGAGTAGATGAAATAGTTGCTCTCAGCGCCTACAAAGTTGAGGGAGACGAATACTTGGGGCAGCTTATAGTCACCGATCTCGACGGGCAGCACCTCTTTGAAGGTCCCCGTCCCGAAAAAAGCAGCGACGCCTTTGCCTTTGGACACTTCCACTACGGCGATGCCGATATACAGGCCATTATTGCCGATGAAGACGACAGCGGTTCCCACATAAGCTTAATCGGAGCCACTCCGGTCAGCGATCTTCGCCCCACTCCCTTCAGAGTTTGGCGCTGGAATGACGGCATGTTCATCCCTGAATTCGTCAATACTCTAATCGAACGGCCAGCAGAATCTAACTGCTACGTCTGGGAAGCCAAAGATTTCGAATACGCCGATGACCGCTGGATCAGCAAATTCTATTACAATAAAGATGGTGAACTCATGGCCACAGTCATCGACACTACCTGCGAAGAAAGGGTGCTTCTCGGTGAAGCCAAAGTCGTCATTACTGAAAATGGCATCGGCCTAAAAGACTGGGTACAGCTGCCCAAATAACTGACAGACCGTTTAGAGAAACAGCAATAAAAAGGCCGCAATCTCATGAATAATGAATGCGGCCTTTTTTATTATCAATCGGCGCAGGCAGACAAGCTACCGCTGATGGCTGTTCATATATTCACGCCAATAATGCTGGCCATCTTCCGGCAAAGTATAGACGGGATCGTAGAAAGTATAGCGTTTTTCCAAGGCATCGGCGTCATCCATATCTACCACTGTCTTATAATTCTTGGTCCAATAGGATATGCCGCGAACTTTATCATAATCGACCAGCTGGTGCACCCAACGCTTGCCGACAAAAGGCACATCGCATACCACGCGCGGGGTAGCAAATCCAGGTAAGTATCCCATAATATCGTGCTGCAAACGCTGGGCCTCGCGCACCGAGAGACGCCAGTGTTCAGAGTTAGGTATCATATCGCACATATAGAAATAGTAGGGCATAACTTTAGCGCAGTCCAGCAGCATAAAGCAGAGGTCCAGCATCTCATGGGAATCGCTGTTTACTCCGCGCAGCAGCACTCCCTGATTGCGCACATCGCGATACCCCATATCGAGAATTTTACGGACAGCTTTAGCAAATAATGGGGTGACCTGACTGGCATGATTTACATGAGTGTGTACGGCAATTTCCACCCCGCGCTCATGGGCCCGTTTGCTGATCCTATCCAAAGCAGCCAGTACTTCATCCTGCAAAAAATGCTGAGGCAGAGCCTGCAAAGCTTTTGTAGCCAAGCGCACATCGCGGATATTGGGAATATCCAGCAGCTCCATCATAAAAGCTTCTAGCTGACTAGGGGCTAAATTAGCTATATCACCGCCAGAGACCACGACATCGCGCACCGTAGGTGTGCGGCGCAAATAGTCCAGCATAGCTTCCCAGCGCTCTTTTTGCTTCATGGCAAAGCGATACTTGGTAATATTAGGTGTATCATTGCCCACTAAATCCATTCGTGTGCAGTGGCCGCAGTATTGAGGGCAAGTAGCTAAAAGCTCTGCTAATACCTTGGTAGGATAACGGTGTGTCAGCCCTTCGACCGCCCACATATCCGCTTCATGCAAGCTGTCGCGCTCCGCTTTGGGATGACTGGGCCACTCATGATGGCGATCTTCAAAAGCGGGAATCATATAACGCCGCACGGGATCGTTCCAGAGATCGTTCTCGTTCATGCAGTTGATCATCTGCGGCGGAATCAGCATTGACATAGTGCCGTTTATCTGAGCATCTTTATCAATGCTTTCTAAAAGGCCTTCAGGTGCTTTATCTCCCCATACAGCAGCCAATTCACGCAAATTTTTTATGGAATGCTTGCGCTGCCACAGAGCAGATTCCCATTCATCCCTGGTAACACCCTTCCATCCCGGCCAGCGCGTCCAGTCCGGTTCCACAAACTCGCGTTTAGGAGGATAGACGTACGGCTGCATGGGGCGTTCTCCGTAGAAAACCTGTTTTCTGCCGACGGCATTTTCACACGTCATAATACACCTCTACCACTTTAAAATAGACCTAAAAATAGTGCCAGTGTGCTTTTGGGCCCACTGACACAGCGCCAACCCAGCTATTTCTTACTCTTCATCGGAGTAAAGCGAAGCTTGTTCTCATCTTTTTTATCAATATCCACGCGCATCCGGGAATTCTCTTTAAAACGCCCAGAAATAATCTCTTTAGCCATAGGAGTCTCTACCCAGTCGCGCAGCGCCCGCCGCAGAGGACGCGCACCGTATTGAGGCTCGTCGCAGGAATTAACTATGCGGTCCTTAGCGGCCTCGGTGAGCACCAGCACTCTATTTTCCACGGCCAGTTCGTCATTTAAGCGCCCGATCATAATATCGATAATCTTCTTCAGATGCTCAGGCTCCAGGCTGTGGAATACCACGGCAGCATCCAAACGGTTGATAAACTCCGGTTTGAAATACTCTTTCATGGATTCCATCACCTTATTCTGCATAATGCGATGGCGTGTTTCGGCATCTTCCTCGTTACGGCTGGTGCGGAAACCGAATGATTTCTCTTCTTTTTCGCCAAACCCTAAATTTGAAGTCATTACGATCAAAGTATTCTTAAAGTCGATATGGCGTCCCTGGGCATCGGTCAGCGTACCCTCATCCATAATCTGCAGCAAACTGCCAAAAATATCGGGATGCGCTTTTTCCACCTCATCAAAGAGCACCACTGCGTAAGGTTTGTGACGCAAAATATCCAGCTGGCCGCCTTCTTCGTAGCCAACATAACCAGGCGAAGCCCCCAGCAGCCGCGATACGCTGTACTTTTCTCCGTACTCAGACATATCGATGCGCACCAAAGCGCTTTCATCATAGAACAGATACTCAGCCAGAGCTTTAGCCAGCTCGGTTTTACCGACACCGGTCGGCCCTAAGAAGAGAAAAGCACCAATGGGACGCTTGGAATCGCGATTCCCGGCCCGAGCGCGCCAAATTGCTTCACTTACCAAACGCACGGGTTCGTCCTGACCGACCAACCGCTCATGCAAAATGCTCTCTACGTTGAGCAGGCGCTGCTGATCGGATTCTGTCAATTTCGTGACAGGTACACCTACCCTTAAGGAAATAACTTGGGCAATGTGCTCTTTGGTGAGAGGCATCATCTCGCTGCCATCAGCTTCAGAACTCTCTTTACAGTTGCCTTCTTGATTAGCCTCTGCATCGGCGTTATACTCTTTGACTTCTTCTGCGACAGCGCCAGCTTGCGCCAAATTATCCAAAGCTTTTTCCACGCGGGCTCGGCTGGCCGCCTCGTCGATTAGATCAATAGCCTTATCGGGAAGGCAGCGATCCGTAATATAACGGCTGGCTAAGCGAATAGCCAGTTTAATTACCTCATCGTCAATAGTAACCTTATGGAATTTGGAGTAGCGTTCCCGCAAACCGTCGATCATAGCAAACGCCTGCTCTGAATTGGGTTCATCGACCATGATGCGCAAGAAGCGCCGATCTAAGGCGTGATCTTTTTCAAATTTTTTAGAGTATTCGGCCTGAGTGGTCGCGCCAATGCAGCGAAAGCGCGAATCGGTCAGAACAGGTTTCAGCATATTAGCGGCATCCAAGCCGTTCTCTGACGAACCGGCACCGATAATCGTGTGAATCTCATCGATGAAAAGAATAATCTTGCCCTCTGATTCCAAAATCGATTTCAGCATCTTCTTCAGGCGTTCTTCAAAATCGCCGCGATAGCGCGTACCCGCAGTCAGCTTTCCAACATCGAGACTGAGAATATGAACGTCTTCCAGTTCCTGAGGCACTTTGCGATCGGCGATACGCTGAGCAACGCCGTCTATCACCGCAGTTTTGCCCACGCCGGGTTCACCGATAAGCAAAGGATTATTCTTTTTGTACTTCAAAAGCTTCACGATGACTTCTTCGATTACGTCATCGCGCGCAACTACAGGGTCCAGACGCCCGGCTGCGGCTTCGGCGACCAAATCCACGCCAAATTCTTCAAACTGCAGCAGCGAGCGGCGCTGTTTGCTGCGGCTTGCTGCCCTGCGCCTATGCGTCTGTTCATCCAGCTCCGGCTCGCTCTCTTTTTCCTTATCCACTGGAACGCAATACGATTCGCTTCCGTCCGGATTGGTGATGAGGATTTCTTCGATAAACTCCCGGCAGCTTTCGCGCAATTCTCGGGAAAGGTTTTGATCGCGCTCTTCAGAAGGAGATATTTTGCCGCTCAGCAGCATCACCATAGTAGCGCCAAAAATAGAAGCGCAGGTAACTTTTTCATCGCTGTCCAGTAAAAGCGGCCGCATCATCGCTTTGAAATCATCGCAAAACCTCGCCTCGCCTGCGACAATAGCCCCACCAGAAGTGCGCTGGCGCTCAGCGATGTCCAGCAGTTCTTCATTCATAGGTTCGGCAAACCGTTCCACGTGGCGGACGGCCACATCGTAAAGGTGTTCCAGTTCCTCTTTATCACGGTTAGCTTTTACGTAATTGACGATAGCCACAAACAGATGCGCAAGCCCGACGGTAGGGCTGCCCAACCGCACTGCTAGCTTAGTAGCATGGACTAAGCATTTTTTTGCATCTTCATCAAAGCGCTTCCACATACGGCAACTCCTTCAATACACCCCGACATCGATATTCACACTATGCCCTATACTCATTAAGCTAGCCAAATACAAAGGAAGTCCGGATGAAAAAACTATAAATAAACGACATTAGTTTTATATTATATACTTTATTATTTAATTCCACAAGTTCAGATACTAAACCAGCGTATCCGCTCAGCAAAGCGGATTCACAGCGATCTAAGCTAATGATACAGCACTGCTGGGCACATAATACGCATGAATTGCATCCGCCCCAAAAACGGAGTTACTTCCACTGTTTGGCCTGCAGCCGGAATTACGGCAACTCTTCCAGACACCAACGAAGCCGCAGAATTATCCAGCGCAATCTTGCCCTGCCCTTGAATAACAGCAATAATTTCTAAACATTCTATATTCCAGCGCCACGGCCCGTCTCCCTCGACTATCTCTTGGGTAAAGTAGTTGTTTGCCGTAAGCATAACACCCAAAGAATGGCGAGGCGTCCAACCCCCGTGAACAGCGATTCTTTTAGAATTAATCCACGCCTGACGCGCCTGCTGCAAGTGCAGAGGGCGATCAATGCCCTCATAATGAGGCCGATCCCAATCGTAAAACCGATAGGTAATATCCGAACTTTGCTGGACTTCCAAAACAGTAATTCCAGGCCCTAAGGCGTGGATGGTTCCCGCCGGCAGAAATAGAAAATCACCCTGCCGCACCTTTTGACGGTGCAGGTGCTGCAGCAGCTCCCTGCCGCTAAGGTGAGCAATTTCTTGGGCATCAATTTCGGTACGGCAGCCGCAAATTAGCTCACCATCCCCCGAGACATTGACGACAAACCAGCATTCCACCTTGCCATTAACATCAGGACGGCCTTCGATTAAACGGGCCTGCTCATCGTCCGGATGTACCTGCAAAGAAAGCCATTCACTGGTATCCAGCCATTTGACCAGTAACGGAAAATGATCTAGAGAATTGACATTGCCAAAAAGCTCCAGAGAATGCCGCTGCCAGAGTTCGCCCAAAGTCTGCCCCATATACGACCCATTGACAATTTCCAAATCGCCATGAACCGTCCAAACTTCTCCCAACGCCGGAGCAAAATCCAAATCTGGAGCAATTATTTCCTGCAGACGCCTGCCTCCCCACACGCGGGGGAACAAACGCGGTTTAAGCAATAAAGGATAAATACGCATAAATATCTTTTAGCAAAGTTTACAATAAGTTTTCTTTTGACGCTTACTACAATAATGCCTGCTGCAATGCGTTTAGACACACAGTGCAGCGGCAATTAAGCCAACATCTTCTGCTATTTCACAGGTAGCCCCCAGAATATCGCCGGTGATGCCTCCGATTTTACTGCGGCTGATATATCCGACAGTAAGCATGGACAAATAAACCGCTAAAATTATCTCCGCGGCAGCTACCCACGAAAACGGAACAGCTAGATAAAGAAGGCCCAGCAGCAAGAGCGTGTGCAGACAGGCACCGCCAAAATGGGAAGCGCAGGCCTTATCTATAAAATGGTTGGCCATGCTTACTTTAACAGTGTCGCGGCGCGCATACTTATTAAAAGAGGCTTGGCAAACCATAGCAGACCTAGCCAAAATAGGCACAATCAGCAGCGCCTGCCAGCTGCCGCTGCCCAATACCATAGCCACCGCCAAAGTTTTGAGCAGAAGCCCTAAGCTTAAAGCGATGACCCCAAAAGAACCGATGCGCGAATCCCGCATAATCTCCAGCACGCGCTCTTTAGTCCAGCCGCCTCCAAAACCATCGCACATATCAGCCAAACCGTCGAGATGAAATCCCCTGGTCAGCACAGCCCAAACAGTTACGATAATTGCCGCAGCGATTAATATCCAAAATACTCGCAGCTGAGCCTCAATAGGTGCCTGCATAGCCAAATAAGCTACCGCCCAGGCTGCTATGCCTAAGACAGCCCCAACCCAGGGAAACCAGCTCAGACTATCCTCAGCGTTTTCAGCTCCCTGTCCAGGTACAGGAATCGCAGTAATAGTCTGAAACGCGCTTATCAAGCCGCGCCAGTTGAATATTTGCATAACCACACTCTCATTTCTGCCCGTCCCAAAAGTCTTGCTCCCCTCTGTCGCATTCGCGGCTTCTCCCCCTCCCATCCTTTAAGTTTATTTAAGGAAAGTCAGGTAATCGGCCTTTTAAAACTAAGGGGAGCCCAGAAACCATGAAAATTACCACATCAGCCGCTGCGGCTATCTGCTGATTTAACCGCCCCTGAGCATCGCGGAATTCTCGGCTGATTTTATCGGAGGGAACCAGCCCCATGCCCAGCTCGTTGCTGACCATGACGGTATGGTGACCAGCCTGGGGAAGATACTCCAGCCACTCGCGCCATTCCGAACTTTCTTCTAATTCTGTAGCCTCCCCACCACGCTGGGTCTGCAATTCTAAACGATATGAGACATTGCCCAGCCAGGTTGTGAGGCAATCCAGCAGCACCACTTTAGTAGCAGCAGGCAATCTGCGGCAGGCAGCAGCTAAAGCGACCGGCTCTTCAACAGTAAAAAAAGTATTTCCCCGAGAAGCCCGATGTTTAGCAATGCGCTCCTGCATTTCCTGATCAAAAGCCTCGCCAGTTGCCAAATAACAGCAGTATTGAGGCTCTCCGCCCAAATGACGGGCTATTTTTTCTGCATAAGAACTTTTGCCGCTGCGGGCTCCGCCAGTTACTAAAACTATCATAATATCTGCCTAAATATCATAAAGCCCAGCTGCCGCATGGGTGCTGGGCTAAAACAATCCGTTAGAATGCTTCTAAGCGCACAAAACTATCGGCCCAAAACTATTGAGCCAAACGGCGATCTAAATCGCGCTCCATCAACTGGCGCAGCGTAGCTGCGGGGTTGGGGAAACGGGTCAATAGAATCATAGCGGCAATAACGAAGGGCTTATTGCCGGCTTCGAGATACAGCTCTTTGCGATAGCGGTCAAATACTGAAGCGGCAACTTCTCCATGCTTGCAGCTAACATCGGTAATGTCGGCGGGCAGGCAGTGGCAATACAGAGCTTTGCCATCTCTGGTCAGCTTCATCATCTCTTCGGTGCATTCCCAATCCATGTACTTAGCGTTATTGGCCAAGCACTGCTGCTCTAATTCCTTCAGCTCAGCATTTTTGCCGGCACGAAGCAGCTCAGTGCGCTTTTTCATCACGCTCAGAGGTGCCCAGCTCTTGGGATAAACGATGTCGGCGTCTTTGAAGGATTCGGCCATAGAATGCACGATCTCAAACGAGCCACCGCTCTCTTTGGCAAACTTGCGGGCCGCCTCCACGGGTTCGTCGAGCAGATCATAACCTTCGGGATAAGCCAGGCTAACGTTCATGCCGAAGCGGCTCATCAGACCGATAATGCCCTGGGGCACGGACAGCGGCTTGCCGTAGCTGGGAGAATAGGCCCAGCTCATGGCGATCTTCTTGCCGCGCAGGTTTTCTATTCCCCCGAAGTAATCGATCATACCGCGCAGATCGGCCAGCGCCTGAGTGGGGTGATCCATGTCGCACTGCAGGTTAACCACGGCAGGGCGCTGCGCCAAAATACCGTCTTTATAGCTTTCCTCTACAGAAGCGGCCACTTCTTCCTGATAAGCGTGACCCTGACCGATGAACATATCGTCGCGGATGCCGATGACTTCTGTAAGGAAGGAAATCATACTGGCAGTTTCGCGCACTGTTTCACCGTGGGCAATCTGAGACGTGGACTCATCCAGTTCCTCGGTCATCAAACCCAGAAGGTTGCAGGCGGAACGGAAGGAGTAGCGGGTGCGTGTAGATTTATCGCGGAAAATCGAGATACCCAAACCGGTATCAAAGACGCGCAGGGATTTACCGGCACGGTTCAGACGCTGCATCGCCTCAGCAGCGTACAGCACGGCGCGAATGTACTCCTCAGGATAACGCCAGGTAATAAAAAAGCTGTCGTTGTACAGCTTGGTGGGCACTTTTTCCAAAGCAGCGATTAACTGGCGAACTTTATCTAAATTGCTATCAGCCACAGTAAAGGTCACAATCTCCATGAAATATTAAAATGAGCCTCGACGCGCGGACTCTAAAATTCTTTCTGGCGTTTCCATGAGAACAGGCTAATTCCTGCCCTAAAGGTTCGGCAGGCAAGTTTACTTATAGAGCACGATAGTTAGCAAGTAAACTGATCGATAACTAAATGATATTAAGTTAAGATTAACATGCAGGACAAATCCAAGCGTATAACTTATAATAACTTATAATAATATAGGTATCAGCTTATGTGATAGACAGCTCGGCAAATCAACAATAGTGGAGAATGAACATGAAACTAGCAAATAAACTCTTTGCAGGTGCCATCGCTATAAGTCTAATCACCCTGCCGGTCACGGCCGGCACTGCCAAGTCAGCCTCAGCGCTAACAGCAACTGATGCTGCAGAAACATGCTGTGCAGCTTACGAACACTTCAGCTCAGATTTGCTGGCCAAAAGAGATCAAAGGGGACAAGCTTTCGATCAGAAACAGCGGGAGGAGCGTCAGGAATTTGAGCAGCGCATGGATGAGATCCGCCAGCGCATGAAACGCCAAGGCAAATCAAAACATGAAATCCACGAACGTCTAGACCCAGAATACAGCGCTTTTGAAAACTATCAAAGAGAAGAGCGCGACTCCTTTGAGCGTCACGAAGGGCACGCCAGAGAGCGCTTCGAACAGAGACAGAGAGAGGAACGCCAGGAATTTGAGCAGCGCATGGACGAGATCCGCCAGCGCATGAAACGCCACGGCAAGTCAAAACACGAGATTCACGAGCGGCTCGACCCAGAGTACCGCGAATTTGAACAGAAACAAAACCGCGAGCGCGAAGATTTCGAACGTTATAGAGACAGTGACGGACATCGCCGCTCACATCACCGCTACCGCCGTTAAAAGGTCATAGACCCATTGACTGCATGAGGAAAAAAGTACGCCTATGAACTATCAGCTCATTAAACGCTCACTGATAGGTTTAGCCCTCGGAGCAGCAGCCTGCTGTCTGCCCAGTACCCCTGTTCAAAGTTATCCCGAACAAAATTCTCAGGCACAGAACGCCATCACTACGCCTAACACATCTCGTGAAATTAAAACTATATCTGCGCTCTATCAAGCTTGGCAATATGCCGTGATAGACACCATGCTCGATGTCGCTTTGGTGGCGTTGGAGAAAGACAATAATAAGCTGGTCAGCGAATGCACCGGTATACTCAATAGACACCCCCACATGTTTCCGGCAACTAGGTCAAAATTAGAGAACGCGATTAGGTTTGCCCAATACCAAAATGGCACTACCATTGATGAATATGCTTACCAACGCAAACTCAGAACGGCCGCTAAGCGCTGTGATCACAGACTGCAGCAGCTAAGCAGCTATATAGTGAATTTAATACGGAGATCAGGCCCCGTCTCTTAGACTTGGCTCACAAAGACCCTGATGCCGCTTTTCAGCTCAGCAAGTCCTTCCAAAATCGGCTGGACATAACTATTGCCAAATTCATTCCTCAAGGTAATCTAGAGCAATATCGTGAGCTGTTTAATAATTTAGACAGAGATATTTTGCAAATAAAAGCTCAGACAAAAGCTAAGCAGTAACTTTTATCTTGCTTCCCTCTGTCGCAGCCGCAACATTTCCACTTCCCATACTTTAGAGAGAGCCAGATAGTAACTATGGTAGCTACTGATTAATTCTAATATACCAAACACCTCAGCACCTGGCTTTCTTGCGTCAGCTTCTGCCCGCTACGCTGCTTCGCTGCGCTCAGATGCTGCGCTTGCCAGAACTGCCGCAGCGCCAGGCTGGAGTGTTTTTATTTATGCTATGGTATCATGCTTGAAGGCCGTGCTTTCCTACGTCAGCTTCTGGCCGCTTCGCTGCTTCGCTGCGCTCAGATGCTGCGCTTGCCAGAACTGCCGCAGCGCCAGGCTCGAGCATGTTTTGAGCGTGAAGCATGATTCATGATCACTATGTATAAACGCAGAACTGCTGCAAGGCTAAGGCAGCAAAACATAATGCAGTTATTCGTAAATAAGCATACTGCGTTAAAATTAAACCATATACTTCTGAAATAACATTTAAAAATCAAAAAGACCATTCTTACTCATTAGTAAGAATAGCCTTTTTGCATCAGCTCAGCGATTTTATCTACACAGCACATTATCTGTGCCGGAACTCG
>JAUNIO010000093.1 GCA_030535355.1 bacterium
TGCTATCCTCAGCAAGAAGGCTATCCTCAGCAGCAAGAAAGTTATCCCAACGAAAGCAGCGAGATGAATCCCCAAGGCTACCAGCATCATTATTTTGATGATGAAGGTAATTTTGCCAGCGATGATTACCCTCAGCCTGAAGAGCAGCAGCCTGATATGAACTCACAGGGAGCTGAGCAGGATTTTTCTGAAGACATACGGGCCGCTCAAGAGCCACCTCAGCCGTTTGGCCAGCAATCTCCACAACCGAGGGCACCATACAGCCCTTTCGTAAGGCGCCCCGAGGGGCGCAGCAATAAGGCCAGACAGCACTCGCAGAATTATCCCCTAATTACCGATCAGGGCGATCCTAAACTCGAGCAAGTCGTAGTTCCTCCTCAGTCATCGCAGCCTCAGCCTTCGCTGCTGCCTAACGGCATCGACAAAAATCAAGGTGTTATTATCACCAACTCCCCAGACGAGTTTCCCGAGATTGAATTAGGGACTTCCCGCGGCGAAGAGGGACAGTCGGAATTATATAAAGCCGATTACGTTTTTAGCTGCATACAGGGTAGCCGTCAAGGCGAAAAGGTGGCTATCTTAGCTTCCTGCATGACTGAAGAGCGCACTTTAACCGTCGGTTCCCCGGGCGAACGCGCGAACGACATAGAAGTTGATGATCCAGCCATTGCCAACGATCAAGCTATTATAAGCTACCGTAGCGGCAGGTTCACTTTGATGAATTACCGCTCTGAAATTGCCGTCAACCAAACACCTCTCCTCGAAGGAGATGTAAACGTCCTGCAAACTGGAGATCGCATTATCCTCGGAGAATCTGTAGTTCTATTCCAAGAGCGGCGCGTAGCTGAGCTTCTGCGCGACTACAATATAGAAGTCGTTGAAGGCCTCGACAGCGATATGGGTAAAAAGTTCCCTCTCACCCGTGAGCGCATGGCCGTAGGCCGAGACCGCAATGCTGATATCAATCTCACTGATCCTGGCATTGCCCGCGAGCATTGCTTGATACTAGTTCGGGGAAATAAACTGTACGTACAGCATCGCAGTGATACCAATGCCACCTCGATAGGAGAATGGGAATTAAAGCCAGGTTCTGAGCGACAAATATCTACGGAAGACCAGATCCGCATCTCTAGCCGTACAGTTCTGCAGCTGCGCCGGGTTGGAGGGATTCCCGAAACCTAAACGGCACGGTACTGCAGGTTAACAAGTGTTCGTTATTTTGTAACAATTTAGAATTATTTCCACAGTTAAAGTGTGGTAGAATCAGCTCAAAGAGTAGATTATCTGCCGCCTTAAGGTGGATGGATAACGCCTCTGGCCGTAATGATTGCGGGCTAGAATTAGTCCCCAGTCTGATGTTGGGGCAGTTTCTTTTCGTCGCTAGACGACGATGAAAGGGGTACGAGATGGGTGACCATCAAGATAAAATTGAACAGATCCGTGCGCGGCGCAGTCGTGATAGCGTACAGGTCAATTATAACCCGTACGACTCTCAACAGCAGCAACAGCAGATTCAGAATACCGGCCATGTGGGGGCAGCTCAGGGAGTAAACACTGACGAAGCTACGTCGTTAATCGATGCCAACTTCAAAAGTCCCTGGCTGCGCGACCGTGTATCGCTGAGTCTTGAAGGCCAGCTGGCTATGATAGAGCAGCGGCAGAGTGGTACTGGGATTGTAGCCGACCTTGGTTACAGCAATAGAAACACTTCTATGACCTTCGATAACGGTATGTCGGTAAAAATCGAGCCTCCTGGGACTTATCGTTTAATGTATAACAACGATTAGTTTCTCAGCTCGAGCCAAGGGTTTTAGGAAAAAAGGTGCGCCAAAACGCACCTTTTTATTTTTTGCCCGCTTTTACAAGGTAATGTGCCAGCGGCGGTAAGCGGTTAACAGCTTAACCGCAGTCGCCCCCCCTCTCCCATCCTTGCCATGTCATTTAGTTAGTGTTTCGCGAATAAGTTATCATTTGCAGCGTTTCCTGTCACCCTGGCGCTGCGGCAATTCTGCTAAGCGTAGCATCTGAGCGTAGCGAAACAGCGTAGCGGGCAGAAGCTGACACAAAAAGTCAGGTGCCTGAGACCTAAAGGAAGCGATTGATGTGAGCGCTCCGCTAGTACAATAGGACCACTTTGCAAACCAGATATTGTTTAATTTTGCACAACACCTAACAATATATTGAGAATTTTCGCATTTTCGATGGCTGTTCGCCTTGTTTTTTTACCCCAACTGTCCTAAGATAATCCGGCAGCCATTCGCTGTCACTGTGCTGCTAAATTCTTATTAAGCTGGCAATGTCATTTGGCTAAATAAATCTTGCAACTGCGCAGACATGCACAGCCGGGCAGCAGTTCCGCCCATGATACCTTGAGCACAGCGCAGCACAGCAGCGCCGTGCTAGTGTATAGCGGAAGCATTATCGCTTGCACAAGCTTCAATTATATATATCTGCTATGTTTTGCTTAACTAAATGACATTGATTACAAGGACTGTATGATGCTAAAACACACTTATGTTTCCGAGAACAACCAACTGTCTGAGCTGGGAGAAAAAATATTCCTCGATCGCTATGCGCTCAAAGACGGCAGCAAAAGCTCATTAAGCGTTGGCGATACTGTGGTCGTGCTGATCGATCCCAAATCCAGCCAGCGCGAAATCGGCATAGTAACAGAATTGACAGGTGATATGGCCACAGTATCCCTGCGCGACGAATCGACAATAACGCTGCCTACAGCCCATATAGACAAACCGATTGAGACCACAGTTGAAGAGATGATGGAGCGCGTGGCCCGCGGAGCATCAGAAGTAGAAAAAGACGACGTTCGCGCACAATATCAAAAGGAATTTCGCTGGTTGCTAGACTCTTGGAAATTCGTTCCGGGAGGCCGTATTCTTACCGCCTGCGGTACTCAGCAGCATCTTACCTATTATAACTGCTACGTTGTTCCCAGCCCTAACGATTCTCGGGATGGCATCATCGCCACCCTATCGCATATGGCCGAAATCATGAGCCGAGGAGGCGGTGTAGGCATCAATTTGTCCACTCTGCGTCCCCGCCACGCCTATGTCAAAGGCGTGAATGGCCGTTCTTCAGGCTCAGTGTCCTGGGGCGGGCTCTATAGTTTTGTGACAGGCCTTATCGAGCAAGGCGGATCGCGGCGCGGAGCGCTTATGCTCATCCTCAACGTCTGGCATCCCGATATTTTAGAATTCATCGATTCTAAACGCACCGCAGGAAAAATCGTCAATGCCAATATCTCCGTCAACATCTCCGCCGATTTTATGCAGGCCGTAGATAATGATCAAGATTGGGATTTGGTGTTCCCCGATACCAACGATCCCCTTTACAGCGCTGAGAATTGGAACGGCGATCTCAAAGCCTGGAAAGAGCTGGGCGGTCACGTCATCGTCCATAAAACTCTCAAAGCGCGGGATATTTGGAACAAAATCATTCAAAGCGCCTGGGCTTCAGCAGAACCAGGTATTTGGTTTGGCGATCGCTGCGCTTCTGAATCTAATTCCTGGTATTACCCTCAGGGCCGTCTGGTATGCACTAATCCCTGCGGAGAACAGCCTTTACCCGCCTGGGGAGTCTGCAATTTGGGCCATATAAACTTGTCTAAAATGTACCGCGACGGAGATGTGGACTGGGATACATTAGGACGCACAGTGCGCTTAGCTGTACGCTTTTTAGACAACATCATCGACACCACTCCCTATTTCTTCGAACAAAACCGCGCTCAGCAGACTTTGGAGCGCCGTGTAGGCTTAGGCTCTATTGGTCTAGCTGAACTGCTAATTCGGGCCGGAATCCGTTACGGTTCTCCAGCCTGCGAACAGTTCATCGATCGTCTATATAAATTTATAGCCGTCAGCGCCTATGAAGCCTCGAGCGAGTTAGCCCAGGAAAAGGGATGCTTCCCCAATTTTGATGCCGAAAAACTGCTGCAAAGCGATTTTATGAAGCGTATGCCAGACGCATTGCGCGAAAGAATCCAAGCCCACGGCCTGCGCAACGTCACTCTGCTTACCCAAGCGCCTACAGGAACTGTAGGCACTATGGTCGGCACTTCTACTGGCATAGAGCCTTTCTATTTCTGGTCCTATACCCGTAAAAGCCGCTTAGGCACCCACATCGAACGAGTCGCCGTCTTGGACGAATACGAACAGGCCCACCCCAATGAGCCGCTGCCCGATTATTTTGTCAGCGCCATGGAACTGACGCCTGAAGAGCATGTGCGCACGCAAGCCGCCATTCAGCGCTGGGTAGATTCGGCCATTTCCAAGACCTGCAACGTTCCCAGTACCTACACTGTGGAACAGACCAGGGAGCTATATGAACTGATGTATCGCTTAGGCTGCAAGGGTGGAACTATTTACCGCGACAAATCGCGCGACGAGCAGGTGCTCAGCGCCGAGCCCGTCACCCCCAAAGTTCAGGCTCCCGCCAGCGATAGTGCCAAACAGCCTAAAGTACGCCCCCGCCCCGCCAAACGCTACGGAGTTACCGTAACCAAAGAGACCCCGGCCGGCACTTGCCATATTATTATGAACGATGACGCCGAAGGGCATCCCTTTGAGATGTTCATCGAAATAGGCAAAGGCGGAAGCGACATCAAAGCGATGGCTGAAGCTTTAGGGCGTATGGCTTCTGTGCTGCTGCGGGTCAACTCCCCAGTATCCCCAGAAGAGCGCATCAAAGAGATTATCAAACAATTGCGGGGCATAGGCGGACAGCGTTCTATCGGCTTTGGCAAAGCCCGCATTAAATCACTGCCCGATGCCTTAGCCCAAGCGCTGCAAGAGAATTATCTCGATGAAGAAGATAACGGGGAAGACGAGCTGGCCGCTGTTTCTGAAAAACTGGTTTCAGGGCGCCCCAGCTCCGATATTTGCCCGCAATGCGGCAATGCCAGCTTTGTCAACGTAGAAGGCTGCACTAAATGCTATAACTGCGGTCACTCCGAATGTTAGACTGTTCCTAAAAAGCGGGATAATCACCGGGGTATAGAATTATGAATGTCCGCAATGCCGTTTGTGTTGGCCAAACCGACAGAGAGTTGGTATTTTGGCGCTCAGTTTACCCACAGGAGGTTATCCCCTCGTGGAAATTAACTTAAAATTAGAGATACAGTCAGCTTTAAATTGCCTGGCTGAAGCCCTTAGCGCTCTGGAGCAGGCCGGCCGGCAAGCCGAACGCCAAGAGCGCCGGGGCGAGGTAACCTCAATAAGCAGCGAAGCCATAGAGCGGGCGGCCAATGCCGTGCGCTCTGCCCAGCGCACCCTAGAATCAGCAGACAAAACGCGGAGGTAAGGTATGCCGTTTAACATTGGTCCAGGTGAATTGATTTTTCTAATTATCGTGGCGCTGCTTATCTTCGGTCCCAAAAAGCTGCCCGAATTGGGCAAAGCATTGGGCGAGAGCATAGGCGCTTTCAAAAAAGCCTTAAGCGGCGACGATACCCGATCCCAGCCCACTGTCTCAGCACCAGCTGCCCCAGCACTTCCAGAATCTGCGGCAGCTCCCGCTTCCCCATCTGAAAACAGCGTTTCCCAGCCAGAAGAAGAGACAGCGCGGCAACAATAATATTTGACGGTTACGAAGAAACGCACTAATTAATTTAATAAGACCGCTCGCTGCTGAGCAGCGAGCGGTCTTATTAACATAGCTATTTATAAAAATATTTCAGTACGTAAAACGCTCTTTATAGCGCATCATGGGCGGCAAATCCAAAGAGCGGATTTTCCAGCCATCGTATTCTTCCTGAAACTCCCAAACCCAAGGCTTACTATTGGGCGAAGTGCGATCCACTAATCTGACGACTCCGACCTTGCCGACTACACGTTCAGATGACAGCTCGCGCACCATGTACGACTGCCGGG
Organism: bacterium; assembly: GCA_030535355.1. Classification (GTDB taxonomy): domain Bacteria; phylum Vulcanimicrobiota; class Xenobia; order Xenobiales; family Xenobiaceae; genus JAFSXO01. The sequence goes on from JAUNIO010000093.1 coordinate 5,886, forward strand.
TAGAGGCGGTCGCCATATATTTGCTAATACCTCTTACGAAAGTATCCTGACTCATCGAATTCGTAATTTCTGGGCCAAAATAAGTATAAACTTTATCGTACTGACCTCTTTTAAGACATTTTAAACACTCGTTGGCCAAACCATCAGGACGTTTAGATAAGTCGGGGACCGGTTCTTTGAGCATCCCTTCCGGCAGTTCGTCGTCCTGCGGCTTAACTTCAATAGTTCCGCACGCTGACATGAGAATCATTAGGGCCGCTAGACAGACCAGGGTCAAGCTTCTGCAAACTAATAAACGCTTAATCACCTAAAAAGTTCTCCTCAACGCACATTGTAAATGATATATATTCATGCAGTAGTAGATATTTCCCTTTTAGTAGTTTCTGACTTAATATCAGTAAGAACGCTACCTAAATGATATTAGATAAATATCTAAACTTTTAAAGCCTTACCCGTGCTGATGAATTCACCAGCCTGCACTATGCGCACCGTCATTTCCTGTCCTAAGAACGCCGCTCCATTGCTGACTTCGACCAAATGCCCCTCTACGGTGGCTAAACAGCTATCCGCATTATCACCGTAATGGGGGTGCATTAAAGCCTTTTGCTGCATCCCCTCGTCCAACGCTGGCCCCAAATCCGCCAAAGAGATGCGTTTAATTTCGTAATGTGTGGGCAAAAAACTATCATCAGCTTCAACGCGTATGGGACATCCCAATTTACGGCAGACTTCTTCAGCTAGCTCGCCTTTGGCACCGACAAATTTCCAAGCCGTCCTAGGGGCCAAACGCACCAAATACGCTTCACTGCGAAAATCGCTATGGCAGCGCAAAAGCTCGCGCCTCACCTTAAGTGCCACGGAACGGGCAGCCAAAACGCGCCCATTGCCATGACAGTGCGGGCAGGGCTCGCTCATAATCCTTCCCAAGTCTTTGCCTTCGCGCTTGCGGGTGATCTGAACCAAGCCCAGTTCCGTAAGGCCCACCAGTTTAGTGCGCACGCGATCGCGTTTTAGCTCTTCGGCCAAGCAATCCAGCAGCTTTTCCTGGTCGGGATTAGATTCCATATTGATAAAATCCACTATGATTATTCCGCCCATATCGCGCAGGCGCATTTGCCTGCACACTTCTCTGGCAGCTTCCATATTAGTTGCAACAATAGCATCGCGGTCTATGTTCTGCGCGGTATTGACATCGATGACCCATAGAGCTTCCGTGCGCTCAATAACTAAATTACCGCCCGATTTCAAATAGACTTTGCGGAAGAGTGCTTTTTCAATAGCCTCGTCTATCGCTAACTGCATAAACAGCGGTTTAGTACCGGTATAAAGGGAGACCTTATCCTGCAAATTTGGAGAAGTGGACACCAATATCTCCTGCAGGCGCAGCAGCTCGCTACGGTTGTCGATGACAATCTTGTCACAGGAAGGGGGCAGCATATCGCGCACAACTTTTTCTACAAAAGATACACCGCTATAAAGAAGCGAAGGAGATGGCATAACTTTGGCAGCGCGGCGAATATTATCCCAGCGCGACCAAAGCAATTCCCAGTCCCGGCGCAGCTCTTCCTCGCTGCAGTTCTCTGCTGCCGTGCGCACAATAGCTCCGCAGCGGTCTCCTGCAATTAAAGAGGCTAAAGAGTGAAGACGCTCGCGCTCGTCAGCAGCAGTAATTTTGCGCGATACTCCCACATGACAAGACGGTATAGTAGGCAACAAGACAAAAAAACGGCCGCTCAGGGAAATGTTAGTTGTTAAACGGGCACCTTTTTTACCTATCACTTCTTTGGCTATCTGAACAATAGTATCCTGACCCTTGCGTAAAATATCGGTAATGCTCCGTCTATTGACGGATTCGGGCGGAACATCAAGATCGCGCATATGCGCAGAGGCATCATCTCCGCATAGAAAACCGTTGCGCTCCTGGCCGATATCCACAAAAGCCGCGTTCATGCCAGCTATTATATTTTGCACCCGGCCTTTGTATATTTGGCCGACCTGGCTGTCTTCGCGATCTATGAACGTTTCCATAAGCAGACCGTCTTCATACAAAACAGCCCGGGCTTCGCGTTCATCTATAGAGATATAGACCTCTTGAAGCATTGCCAGGCTGCTCCTTACGTTCTGCTTTCGCCTTCGAAACTAACTTTAAAACTGTCCGGCCAGAGATATTTATCGACGACTACCTGTACCTTAGCATCGATAAGGTCTTCCAAAGCTATAACTTTGCTGTCGTCAAACCATGAGCTGGCTTCTGGAGAAAGACTCATAATAACTTTACGGTGCTTATGCTGAGGCGCTAAACGCAAGACTTCCCTGCGGGCGCTCAAGGCCGCTGATTTAGGAGACAAAATTTTTCCATAGCCGTGACAGAGAGGGCATTCTGTACGCAGCATACCGTCCAAGTCTTTGCCTTCACGCTTGCGCGTCAGCTGCACTAATCCCAATTCTGTCATCCCTACCAAATCTAAACGGGTGCGATCTTTGCGAAGTTCCTCACCTAAGCAGTCCAAAAGCCGTCTCTTGTCTTCATCGGATTCCATATCGATAAAATCGACGATGATCATACCTGCCATATCGCGCAGACGCAGCTGCCGGCAGACTTCTTTGCAGGCTTCCAAATTAGTTAACAAAATGGCGTCTTTCCGCGTATTCTGCGCGGTATTGACATCAATCACCCATAGGGCTTCCGTACGCTCTATGACCAAATTACCGCCCGATTTAAGCTGCACTTTGCGCTGCAGTGCCTCTTCAATGCCGCTTTCCACGCCAAACATATCGAAGAGAGGACAGAATTTATCGTTATAAAGATGCACCTTGTGCACCAGATTAGGAGCAGAGCGCTGCAGGTTTTCGCGCAGATACCGATATTCTTCTTCGTTATCGATCAGCAGGCGGTCAATATCCTCGCTGAGCAGCTCGCGGGCGACCCAATCTACCAGAGGGGGGCGGCGCAGCAAAAGATAAGGTGCCTGATGCTTTTCCGCTAACTCTTCAATAGCGCGCCATTTGTCTATTAGCACATCTATATCGCATTGCAGCTCGTATTCGCTGCGCTGTTCAGCGGCGCTGCGAATTACTGCGCTCCACTCTTCAGGCAGCAAATGCTCAACTATTTCGGACAGCCGCTTGATTTCGTTCTCATCGCTAAGACGGCTTGAGGTGGAGAGACGCCGCGAAGTGCCATACGGAAAAACAGTAACATAACGCCCCGACAAAGAGACGTTCGTAGTAATCATCTCTCCTTTTTCGTTGAGAGCTTCTTTTTCCACCTGAACTATGAGTTCCTGATCATTGTGAAGCTGGGCGGTAAGCGAGCGGTGCTCATGATGCTGGGCATTAGGATTATCGCGCTCTATACTATGAAAATAGTCGTCTGCTCCCAGAAAACTATTGCGCTCTAAACCGACATTGACAAATGCATAAGTTTCAAAGACGTTAGTAACTTTGCCTTTATATATCCTGCCCACGGGATTGTCGTCGCGGTCTATCAAGACCTCCATCAATCTGCCGTCTTCTAAAACGGCCACCCGACAATCGCACTCATCCACCGAAATCAGAATTTCTTTAAACAAACGCATAAAAACTGGGCAAGAACTGCCAAAACCACCAAACTGCTATAAAAGCCAAAATTTAACTTTTTAAGCTACGCTATAATTCTAACAAATCCTGCAATCGCCTATTATGCCCGCCCAAAGGTAATTCTTGGCTTTACTGTGCCTGTTTGCTTGCTTTTTATCTGACTCTGGTGTAAAATATTTTAGTTAGTTTTAGCATCATTTGCTTCGCGCTGAGCATGACTAACCGAAACGCGGGTACCGCACGGTATTCGCTTTAGTTTTAATAGCCACGAGGCCAAACATGTTTGAATCTTTGTCAGAACGCCTGGGTGAAGTTTTCAAAAAACTTCGCGGGCGCGGCAAGCTTTCTGAAAACGATATAAACGAAGCCCTGCGCGAAGTGCGGCGGGCTTTGCTAGAGGCGGACGTTAGCCTTCCCGTCGTCAAAGAGTTTGTAGCCAAAGTAAAAGAGCGGGCCATGGGTGAAGAGCTGATGCGCAGCATGACCCCAGGGCAGCAGGTGATCAAATATGTGCGCGATGAGCTGATCGAGCTCATGGGCAGCGAAACGGCTACCTTAAATTTTGCTGCTAAAGGCCCCAGCATCTTTATGATGTGCGGTTTGCACGGCGCAGGCAAAACTACCAGTTCTGCAAAATTAGCCAACTATCTGAAAACGTCTGGCCGGAAGCCTATGCTAGTGGCTACTGACGTTTATCGACCTGCGGCTGTTCAGCAGCTGGAAGTTCTCAGCAAACAAGTCGGTGTTCCTATATATAAGCCTCAAGAAGGCCAAGACCCTGTAGAAATCACCCGCAAAGCGGTAGAGTGGGCCCAAAATAACGGGCGTGATGTGGTTATAATTGACACCGCCGGACGTCTTACTATAGATGAACAGCTCATGGACGAGCTGCGGCGGCAAAAGGAAGCTGTCGATCCTCAAGAAGTTATCATCGTCGTCGATGCCATGACCGGCCAAGATGCGGTGAGCGTCGCCAAAGAATTCCACAGCACTTTAGGGCTGACCGGCGTCATTATGACCAAGCTGGACGGTGATGCCCGCGGAGGTGCGGCTCTGTCGGTCCGCCACGTCACTGGCGCTCCCTTAAAATTTATCGGTGTAGGCGAAAAAATCTCCGGTTTTGAACCCTTCCATCCCGATCGCATGGCGGGAAGGATTTTAGGCATGGGCGATGTGCTCACACTTATCGAGAAAGCCGAAGAAGCCATAGATAAGGAAGAAGCAGTTAAGCTCGAAGAAAAACTGCGCAAAAACAGATTTGACTTAGATGATTTGCTGGGTCAGATGCAGCAAATTAGGCGGTTAGGCCCTCTTCAGGATGTGCTGC
>JAUNIO010000094.1 GCA_030535355.1 bacterium
GCCTAGTATTATCGGTGAAGACGGTGTTGTCCAAAGTGTTGTTTTCCTCGCTCATCTGGAAGGTGTCGGTCAGCACCGCTCCGGGAAAGGCCGTACTCTCTCCGCTTCTGCCGTGGTAAGCGTGTTCTATATTGATAGTAGCAATATAGTAAGCTAAAAGCATGATCTCGCTGCAGTGCAGCTCAGTTTTGTACTTATGCTCCAGCTTAGCGTCGGGGATTAAGTTCCTATCGCTGATCAGGCGCTGGATAAAAGTGCCCGTGCCCGTGAAGGGGTCGAGGATGTGCACGCCCTCATCGCTCAGATGCTGGCCGAATTCCTTATATAACAGGCGATCAGCGCTGTAGAGGATGTAATCCACCACTTCGGTGGGCGTATAGACGATGCCCATCTTCTCTGCAGTGCGCTTGAAGGCGTGGCGGAAGAAATTCTCATATAGCTCCTTGATCAGCTTCTGGCGGCCCAGGTCGGTCTTGACCTGCTCGCAGCGGGTGCGCACCGAAGCGTACAAAGCCTCTAGCTCGCGCCGCTCCCGGGCGTTGGTCAGATCGTGCTCCTGCAAAACCGCCAGCATCTTTTCCATAGCCTGCGAGACGGGATTATCCTGGGCGAAATCGTGGCCGCCGAAGAGGGCCTCGAAGACGGGCAAAGTTATGACGTGCTGGGCTAACATCTCCATAGCCTCATCTTCGCTGATGCCCTCGTTTAAGGAATCGCGCAGGCCCTTGAGGAAGCGCAGGAAGTCCCCGCGCACCGGGCCGCAGGGCTGGTCAGGGGAAACGTCGCCCACCAAGAGTTTAATGCGGGCGATGTGCTGCGTGGCGATGTCGGCAATATCTTTGGCCCAGTCCTCCCAGTACACCCGCGTGCCGCACTTCTTGACCAAACGGGCGTTGACCGCCCTTTGCAGACTGTGCTCGTCCAAGTCTAACCCCAGCTGCTCTAATTTTTGCTTGGTTTCCGATCCCGCTTCCGCAGCGGATTCTCCTTCATCGCCGCCGTAAGGGCGCTTCGCCTCATTGACTACTTCGATAGCTTGGGCGTTGGGATCGTAGTTCAGGGAGTTGATAATGGCTTCCATGCGCTCGTCGTGGGAGCGCAGAGCCTTAGCCACACCCCAGATCACGGAAAAATCCTCGCTCTTATCCAAAGCTTCATCTTCGGGCATATCGGCGGGGATGACGATGGGCATGATGATATAGCCGTATTTCTTCTCGGGATGGCGGCGCATGACCCGGCCTACAGCCTGGATGACCTCGATCTGCGACTTCTTGGGGCGCAAAAACAGCACCGCGTCTAAACTGGGCACGTCCACGCCTTCGGACAAGCATTTGGCGTTGCAGAGGATGTGGCAGACGGGATTGCCCTGCGCGTCGAATTCGCGCTGGGCCAGCCACTCCAGGCGCTGGCGGCGCTCGTGGGCACTCATGCCGCCGTCCACATGCTGGGTCTTGCAGACAAAGTGCGGCACTTCATGGCCCAGCTCTTCCTCGTGGGCGATGTACTGGGCCACGACGGCCTGGAAATTCTCCGCTAAATCCTTGGATTCTTTGATGGTGTTGCAGAAAGCTACCGCGCTCTGCAGCATAACGCCTGTACCGTCAGCCTTGCCCTGGTTGAGCAGACCCTTCCAGCAGCCCACGATGCGGGCCTGTTCGTCTAAATCCAAGCCTTCGTTGGTGGCCAGCAGTCTTTGGGCGAAGGAGGCCACGGCCTCGGTGGAGACGGTCAGGGCCAAGGCGCGGTAATCGGAGAGCAGCTCCTGCTGTACGGCCTCGCCGAAACTCAGCTTGTGCAGAACCGGGCCGAAGGTCTCGGTATCGTCCATGGAAGATACGACGTAATCTTCGACTTTGGCCTGGCGCTTGACCTTGTCGCCATAGACTTTGGGGGTGGCCGTCATGTAGAGGCGGTAATTGCCGCGAATGTAGTTTTTGTCATGTATTTTGACGAAGTTGGAGCGCTTATCGAGGCAAGTATCATTTTCGCGCACAGCGCGAGGTTCAGGACCCGGCTTGCTGGCTTTCGACGCGCTGACGTAAATATCCGTATAAGCCCCAGTGGTGCGGTGGGCCTCATCGCAGATGATTAAGTCGAAATCTTTCATCCCCAGGCGCTGGGCTTCATAAACCACCTCAATCGACTGATAGGTGGAAAAGATCACCGTCAGCCCCCGGGGATTGGGGCATTTCTGCATCCTACTGAACAGCTCTTCGGCGCTGGTGGTGGCCGGATAGGGCATGGAGGCCAAAGAATTCTCCCAGGCGTCTTCCTTGGTGCGCGAGGCCGATTCGTCGGAGCAGACTACTTCGGCTTTTAGCGGTTCCTTGGCCTGGGCCGCCCAAGCCCTCAGCGACTGAGCCACCAGGGAGATCGAAGGGGCTAAAAAGAGCAGAAAACCGCCGCGCCCGCACAGCTCTTCGGCCAGGCGCAGGGAGGTCAAGGTTTTGCCCGTGCCGCAGGCCATGACCAGCTGCCCGCGTTTAATGCCTTTTTCAAACCAGTTTAAACAGTCTGCGATGGCCTGCTGCTGGTGCGGCAGTGGTTCAAATAAATGGCGTGAGGCGGCGGCAGGCTGATTGTTGATGAAGGGTGCCCAGTCCAAGCCGCTCTCGTGCATAGCCGCGGTATTTAGGCGCACCGTGTTCCATTTGTCAGCCACCTTGGCCAGGTTGGGCGAATAGCGCTCCGTGGTGGATATGATCATGCGGTGGGCAAACTGAGTAGGCACGGCAGCGGAATAGAAAGTGCCCAAGGCCTTTTCTGTTAGGGTGGCGTTTTCATCCCAGCACTTGCACTGGATGGCCCAGAAGCTGCCGTCTTCATCTTGAGCTACGATGTCGATGCCGTAATCGTGTCCGTCGCACTGGGGCGCGTCTTTCCAGGGCCAGACTTGAGTGAAGCGGCTGCGATAGACGGGATCGTTTTTGAGGAAAAAACGGGCAGCGGCTTCGAAGCGGGTGCCCAATTCGCTGTCATTGGCAGATCGGGTGCGCATATCTTTGAGGGCATCGTAAATGGTAGCAGGCATCGATGGACTCCAATTAATTATTCTCAACTAATTAATATTTTTAACTTCTGCAATATGCGCCAATAATCCTATAATTAGCAATATACAATTGTCTGTGTGCCATGTGCAGTTGAGGGAGCAGGCGATACGCTAGAGCTGAATAAATTCAGTGCCACCTCGGTCTACGCGCAACTTCGATTTTAATATTTGACGCTTACCAGATTTCTTTATCGACTCGTTAATAATTAAAGAGTACAGTGACAGTCTCGTAGCGTACGAATTCTAATGCTCACAAAGCAAAACGATACCACAGCAGTTTTGCATTGCGCTGCGACAGTTCTGCAGTTTACATAACGCGCATGAATCATACTGAAAGCATGTTCGAACCCGGCGTTGCGGCAGTTCTGTCAAGCACAGCATCTGTTATGCCAGAGGCAGCATTGATATGAATCAAAAAAAGCAGCGGATAAATATCCGCTGCTTGGTATGCCCGGAGGGACTCGAACCCCCAACCTGATGGTCCGTAGCCATCTGCTCTATCCATTAAGCCACGGGCACATATTCGATGTGGTCTCGCTTCCTAGCGCAAACCACATTATGCTTTATCTAGCATGAACATAAGGGCTACACAGACAGATTTGGTATGCCCGGAGGGACTCGAACCCCCAACCTGATGGTCCGTAGCCATCTGCTCTATCCATTAAGCCACGGGCACATAACTGTCAGCGAACCCTTAACGTTCGGCAGAATTTATATCATATTTCAGACTTATTGTCAAGATATGCTTCGCGGGAATAATTGAATTTTACAATAGAACTGCTCAAAGCAGGATGTAAATCTCTTAGTCAAGAAATATATTAGATCATTATTATTAGATCATTAGTTAAATTATCGTATTTTTGCAGTTTGAGGTGCTGTCGTGACAGAAAAGCGCGTTTCTCAAGGCGTACGCATAGGTAATCTGCACATAGGGGCAGGACGTCCTGTCGCGGTTCAGAGCATGACCAATACCACAACCGCCGATGCAGCGGAGACTGCTGCTCAGGTTATTGAATTAGCGAGAGGCGGTTCCGAATTAGTGCGCTTTACAGTGCGCGATGATGACGATGCCAAAGCTGTGCCGTATATTTTGGAAAAAGTGCGGAACGCCGGTGTAGATGTTCCTCTGGTAGGTGATTTTCATTACAACGGTCATCTCTTGCTGAGCAAATACCCGGACTGCGCCCAAGCCCTGGATAAGTATCGCATTAATCCCGGCAATGTCGGCTCTGGCAAACACCATGACGCTAATTTCCGTACCATGGTGGAAATTGCGGTTAAATACGATAAGGCTGTGCGTATTGGGGCCAATGGCGGTTCTATTGACCAGGAACTTTTAGCCCGTCTCATTGCGGAAGACCGCGATTCTTCTCATCCTGCCGGAGCCCAGCAGGTCTTTCTCAACGCTTTGGCGGAAAGCGTAATAAGTTCCGCTGCCAGAGCTACAGAATATGGCCTGTCGCCCCAGCGCCTCGTGCTTTCGGCGAAAATTAGCCGGGTTAATGATGTGATCGCTGTCTATCGTCAGCTGGCTCAGCGTACAGATTTCGCCTTGCATGTCGGCCTTACCGAAGCTGGTGGGGGAGAGCAGGGATTGGTAAGCTCTGCGGTAGCTTTGGGGATTTTGCTCTCTGAGGGCATCGGAGATACGATTCGGGTTTCTCTTACGCCGCGTCCTGGCGAAACCCGCGTGCATGAGGTTGAGGCAGCCCGTGAGATATTGCAATCCTTGGATATGCGCAGTTTCTATCCTCAGGTGACCTCGTGTCCCGGATGCGGGAGGACTAACCGCGTTTTGCATCAGGAGCTGGCGGCTGCTGTCAGCGCCTATTTGCACGATATGGCACCGGTTTGGCGCGAGAAAGGCATTAAGGGCTGTGAAAATCTTAAGGTAGCTGTTATGGGCTGTGTGGTCAACGGCCCTGGGGAAGCCCGCGATGCCAATTTAGGCATTTCTCTGCCAGGAAAAGGCGAGAACCCCGCAGCGCCTGTTTTTGCCAATGGCAGCAAATGGAAAACACTGCGCGGCGATAACCTGCGCGAGCAGTTCTTGGCCTGTATTGATGAATACGTCTCTGAACGCCTGGTTTCTTCGTAATGGTTTAACCTGGTGCTCGCTTTTAAGACGAATTACTGACTGATATTGATTAAATAGCATGTTTCTAGATCGGTTGGAGGATAACGGTTGTGGCCCAATTGGGATTTATAGTTACTAGTTCACCTCACGGAAGTTCCGGAGCGCGTTCTTTTTATCTGCTGGCGGCAGCGGCTATGGAGCGCGGTCACGCTGTGAAAGCCTTTTTCTGTGAAGATGGAGTCTATCAATGTCTGTCAGAACAAAATCCCGGAGCAGGCTGTGAATACAGCTCAGCTGATTATCTGAACGCTTTACAGGATCGAGGGGCAGAGATAGTTGTCAGTTCATCCTGTATGAAGCTGCGCGGTATCAGCTCCGATTCTTTGTGCGGCGTAAAATATGGCACGTATGATGTTTTGCGGCGTTTGATCGAAGATGTTGATAAGGTGGTGTGTCTGTGAGCGATTTATTATCTAGAAATAAGCGCATAGTCGTTTCCGTAAGCGCAATGAACAAAGACAGCATAATCGAAGCGCTGCGCATGGCTGTCGGCATTTCCACCGGCCGCCGCCCCTTTTACGTTTCGCTGCTGTTTAGCGGTGACGGCGTGATCAACGGGGTAAAAGATCGGGTTAACGAGGAATACGATAAATATTATACCGCTGCTCAAGCTCACAACGTAGCCCTCTATATAGATGAGTTTTGTATGTCTTTACGCGGTTTGAAAGCGGAAGTTATACGGCCTGAATTTCAGATTATTAAACGCGAAGAAATACTGTCGCTGCTGGCCGGTTCGGATTTGCATGTGAGGTTATAAGATAATATGTCTATGAATCTAAATCGTCAGCGTTTATACATCGTCAGCCGCGAATCGGTTGTCGAGGCCAGGCGCTTAATTGATGTCGATGAAGATGCTTTGGTTTTATTGGTAGGCCGCGGCTTGTTTTTGCCGGTGCAATTATTTGATAAGAGGAAAGTTTACGCCATCTCAGAAGAAGTCAAGGAACAGGGATTGGAAGGTAAGCTGTCCGCTAAAGTCGAATGTTTACCTGCTAACGAGGTAATAGATCTTATTTTGGATAATACGGTGTTGAACTTCAGTTAAGAGAGCATTGTTTATGGGTACGCTATTCAAGTATTGCAAAGAATGGTGGCTTAAGTTTTTTTCAGTTTGGACGGCAAAAGCTGTACCAACCAAGATTAACAATGCTGTAGCTGTGCCCAAGCCAGCTTCCCCTCCTTCTGCAGCAGAGACCGCTCATGCTGTTTATGACAATGTTGAAGACACCAAGACTCCTCTGCTGGCACCTGAAGTATCATTGCGCGAAGTTTTGCCCAATTTTGCCGAAAAGAATCTCAACGAGCTGCTGCACCGCGATTGCTGGAGTTTTTTATTAGTTCCTGAAGAAGAAGTAACGCGCTGGTTTGCCATCTTTGCCGATCATCTTGAAGAGATTGGCAGGACCCCTGTGGCTGAGCATGACAGTTTTATGTCTAGACTCAGCAGCCTGACGAGCGGAGCTGTCTCTTTAGATGATGGTTTGCGCTTCCGTATTGAGGATTTTCGTTCCTTTAATGAATTTGGGGACCGTTATGCTTTGCAGTTTTTTAAAGAAGGTGCCTTTAACTGCGATGAATCGATCCAGCGCCGCCGCGACAATATCCGCTTAATTAATCGTTTGAAACCCGCCGATACTGTAACCATTAAGAATGAAGATGATTTGGCAAAAGCGGTTTTAACCAATAAAATAGCTTCCGCTTACCTGGATCATTTGCAAAAGGACGGTTTGCTGAGCCCTGAACAGCGAGCTGCTATTCGCGACGATGAAGCTGAGCTTCTGACGATTATGCGCAGTATTAATATTCCGCGCAAAATGGCGGCGATCGCTTTGGCCCATTGTCTAAATGTCGAATACATAGAAATAGGCGAAGTTTACTTTGACAAGAGTGTGACGCATTTAGTGAGCATGGGGTGGAAACAGGAGCACCAGGTTTTCCCCTATAAAATTGACAAAGATCAGATCTTTATGGCTATGGCCGATCCCAGTGATAGAGAGGCTGTAAATGAATTGGAGCAGGTTAGCCGCTGCCAGGCTATTATTTACTGTTCAGCTGCCAGAGATATTGCTAACATGATAAAAAAAGCCCATAAGGATGATATACTCGCGGCCCAAGCCGCCGATCCTAACTTTCAGGTGTTCACCTCTTAATTGCGAACTATCTAACTCTCCCCCAAAGGATGCAATGTCATTTATAGTTTGTGTTTCGCGAACAAGCCAGGCGTCTGAGGCCTAAAGGAAGCGTTGATTCGCTTTATCTGTGTGTGCAGATGCTATACTTCGCTTAACTAAATGACATTGCCAAAGGATAGGAGAGAGGAGGGGAGGAATGGCTGTCCACTTAACAATAAAGCTGCACATTGCAAATAGTGCGGCTTTATTGTTAAGAGCTGCGCAGCTAACTATTCGTTGCTGTCTTCGTCGGCATCGCTCTTTTTATAGGTAGAGGTGTCGATTAATCCGTAGGTGGTAATCTTGCCGCGGCGCAGAGTCATCAGGAAGCGGTTTTGATTCTTCTTCTCTAACGCTTTAATAGCATTCTTGAAGTCATCAATAGTTTTGATGGGTGTGTTTTCCACCTTGACGATGACATCTCCGGCCTGTACTTCGGCTTCCATGGCCGGGGAATCTTTTTCAACATCGAACACAATGGCACCATCTGTCTCTTCCAGACGGAACTCTTGCTGAATCGACTGGGTAATCTGTTTCGCGGTAAATCCGTAATCGGTGGCGACTTCCTGGGCCTGAATCGGTGGCTGAGCGCTGACGACTATTTGTTTGGTGATAACTTGGTTGCCGCGCTGAATGACCGCCTCTGTAGTGGCGCCGGGCTCTAGCCCGCTCACGACCAAAATAAAGCGGCTGACCGTATCGTCGTTTGCGGTGTCGATGTCAGTACCGTTGATGCGGGTGATGATATCGCCGCTCTTGAGGCCGGCTTTTTCCGCAGGCCCGCCGGGAACCGTATCGCTGACCAGAACGCCGCGCAGACCGGGCTTATTGAGATATTCGGCGTGTTCTTCGCTGAATTTCTGCACGTAAACGCCTAAATAACCGCGCTGAATGCTGCCGGCAACTTCGTTGCGGTTGATGAGTTCTTTGACGATATTGACGGGGATGGTAAAGCCCAAACCGCGCCCCACACCTACGGAGTTGATACCTACAACCTCACCTTGCAGATTGACCAGAGGACCGCCGGAGTTGCCGTGATCTATCAAAGCATCGGTCTGGATGAAGTCGTTGATGATAGGCACGCCTAAGTCAATGCCGGGAATGAAGCGGCCCTTGCCGCTGACAATGCCGAAGGATACGGTGCGGTCAAAGCCGTAGGGGTTGCCGATGGCCAGAACCCATTGACCAACTTTAATGTCATCGGAATTGGCTAAGCGGGCTGGGTGCAGTTTCTGACCCTTTTCGGGGTCGATTTTAATTAGAGCTAAGTCTGTCTGCTGGTCGCGGCGGATAATCTGGGCTTCGTGTTTGGTTTTGTCGTCTAAGCTTACCGTAATAGACTGGGCGTGATCGACGACGTGGAAGTTTGTGACGATTTTGCCGTCTGCTGAGATGATAAGACCGGAACCTACGCCTTTGCGCCGTTTGCTGCCTTTTTTGGATACCACTTCAATATGCACTACCGAGCTTTTGACTTCGTCGGAAATCTGGCCGATATGGTCCTGCAATTTTTCGAAAATTTCCGCGCCGCTGGGATTTTTATCTTCAGCTAAGGCGGCTTGGGTTGGTAAAGCCATAATTGCAGCCGCGATTAGTGCGGTGGCAGTAGATTTAAAAAAAGGTCTCATTTTGCTATCACCTCATAGGTAGGTTAATAATTGACAGCCTGACTGACGCGAGTCCCAAATAATCGGCGGGCATTGTCCGTAGTCGCCTGGCAGATGGTCTCTAGATCAGTCTGGCGCAAATTGGAGATGGTTTGCGCGACAAAGCGCACATAAGCTGGATGATTGAGCTTCCCGCGATGGGGAACCGGCGTTAGATATGGGCCGTCGGTTTCTATGAGCAAACGCTCTAAAGGACAGCGTTCAGCTATAGTGTGTACGTTGTGCAATTTCGGAAAGGTTACCATACCGGTAACGCCTATGTACAAATTCAGTTCTAAAAACTTTTCTACGTATGTCCAGTCACAGGTGCAGCAATGCACTACGCCGCCGTGGGGTACGCCTATGTCCCGCAGTGCTCCTAAAAAATCTTCTTCAGCGTCGCGGCAGTGCAAAATGACAGGGAGCCCTTGAGCTTTAGCCAGCTGCAGCTGACTGCGAAAGCATTCATTTTGGATAGGCCGGGGTGAAAGATCGTAATGAAAATCTAGACCTATTTCGCCGATGGCGACTAGAGATGGACAATACGTTTTTAATAAATCTATCAGATCCGGAGAAAACTCTTTGGCATCGTGAGGCTGAAGGCCTAAGGACGGGAGCAGCTGAGGATATTGACGGCTTAAATTTAAAACGCGAGACCATGAAGCACTGTTTGTAGCAGGCACTATCATACAGGCGACATTCTCACGTTTTGCTTCGTCTATTAGGTCGGTTACTATATCCCGGTATTCTTCTTCTCCTAAATGTACGTGGGTATCCACGAGCATTAGGTTTTCTGGACTGTACTGGGACATGTTATTACTCTCCGCAGACTTCCGCCATTAAGCTTCTGTTACCTCAGGAGCAGACCTAAATGCAGTTACAGCCTCGTCCAGCGTGGGATAAATAGCCATTAATTTATCAATGGCTGTAATGCGCAGTACCCGCAAAATATGGCGCGTATCGCAAACTAAACAAATGCGTCCCTGATTTTCGGAAACTGAACGCATTGCGCTTAATACGGAAGACATCCCCGACGAGTCCATAAATGTAACCCCGGTGAAATCGAGAATGATATGCACTTGGCTCTGCTCTACGAGCGCGGCTACGCGCTGGCGGAGAGAATTTTCAGTGGTAATTCCGAGGCGACCTTTAACTGTTAAAATGCAAAGATCTTCTTCATTTTTTGTTTCAATAGAGATTAGCTCACCCTCGGCCACTTTAATCCTCCCTCTAGCTAAGCATTGCAGAGCTAGAATCTAAATATATATAAAAACCCGCAAAATTTTATAATAGATTAAGTAGAAAGTCAAGAATGTGCGATCCAGAGCATTGACTGTATTGTTAACGTAATGTAAAATTAAATGTTATATTGTAGCTATCGGCGTTATGTTCGTTTAATTGTTTAGGGCATAACTGTAATGTTGCTTTGTTATTCAATTCGCTAACGTGCGAACTATCTAACTCTCCCTAAACTCTGGTTCCTGGCTTTTTTGCGTCAGCTTCTGCCCGCTACGCCACTTCGCTACGCTCAGATGCTACGCTTAGCAGAACTGCCGCAACGCCAGGGCGACG
>JAUNIO010000016.1 GCA_030535355.1 bacterium
TTAAGTTAACGACATTGAGCCTTAACTAAATGACATTGGGAAAAAAGGAAAATATAGTAAAGCGAGGTCGTATGGCGGATTTTGCCTTCGTATTAGCTTCTGGTTCACCGCGCCGCCGTGAACTTTTGCAGAATTTAGGCCTGCAGTTTACCGTCTGCAAACCTGGTGACGGTGTGGAACCAGCGATAAACGATTACCGCAATCTGAACCAGGCGGCTTTATCGGTGGAATCCAGTGCCCGTGCCAAAGCCTTGGCAGTGGCGGGAGAACTCTTGCCGCATCCTCTGCCTCATCTCATTATAGCCGCCGATACGGTTGTGCGTTTGGGAGCGCATAGCTTGGGCAAGCCGCGCAGCCCGGAAGAAGCCAAGCAGATGCTGCGCAGTTTATCGGGACGGTGGCATTATGTCATGAGCGGCGTCTGCGTCTGCCGCGACGGCGGTGCAGAGGCCCGCTGTGCTCATGCGGTTACTAGGGTGCGCTTTCGCCCTTTGAGCGCAGCCGAGATAGATGCTTATGTGGCCACCGGTTTGCCCTTGGATAAAGCGGGGGCTTACGGTATTCAGGATTATGCTTCGCTGTTCGTAGAGAAAATCGACGGCTGTTATTTTAATGTTATGGGGCTGCCGCTTTCGGTATTAGATAAGCTGCTGAAAGAATTTGGTTATGCTATTCTGTAACAGCGGTGCAAGCATCGAGTAAGCATGAAGCTTGTTCTGTTTTTTTCGCCATGCGTTACGGCTTACAGTTCTTCGTCTGGAGTTCGGGCAGCATTTGTTCTATAGTGCTGCTGATGACAGATGCAGGAAGCCGCTTGCGACAGAGGGCTAAAATGTAAGCGGCGGTATTTGCAGGTGCTTGCATAAGATTCAACATTGAAGAGAATGATCGGCTATGGCTTTTTGGGATAGTCTTTTGGGGAATATTTCCCCTGACATCAGCGTGGATATGGGCAGTTACACTACTCCTGTGCTGGTCAGCGGACAAGGGAAAGTTTTCAGTGAGCCTTCTTATTTGGCTTACGATAAGATTCAGCGGCGGGTCGTGGCGATCGGGGCAGCAGCTAAGGCGCTGATCGGCCGCACTTTGCCCCACGTGGAAGTACTTCGTCCTATTCGCGAAGGCGTCATCGCCGATTTTGACGGCACGGCGCTTTTGCTGAAGTATTTGCTGAAGTTGGCCAATCCCAAAGGGATAATGGCTCCGCGCATGGTTGTGGGAGTGCCTGGTGATGCATCGGATGTGGAATGCCGGGCTGCGGCTGAAGTGGCCCGCTCGGCGGGGGCGCGCACTGTGTATATTGTGCCTCAGCTGTTGGCGTCTGCGGTCGGGGCGGGACTGCCAATTATGGAAGCTCAGGGCCATTTAGTGGTCAATATCGGCGGGGAAACGATCCAGGCTGGGGTCATTTCGATGGGCGAAATTATCGTTTCCGAATGTCTGCGCTGGGGAAGCGGACGGTTTGATGAAAAATTGGTCACTTATCTGCGCAACAGCCACAATCATTTGATTTCCTTGGCCAACGCTGAGGAATTAAAAATATCTGTTGGTTCGGCTTTACGAGGCCAGCTGCCGATTTCTGGCGGGGTCTGCGGCTTTGATCTAAGCGCGGGATTGCCTAAGCGCCTGAGCGTAGATTCCGAACAGATTGCCGCTCAGCTCGAGGAATATTTAGAAGAGATCGCTCAGCTCAGCAAAAGAGTTCTGGAAGCGACCCCTCCAGAACTCGCCGAAGATATTATGGCAGCCGGGTGCGTGCTGTGCGGCGGCGGAGCATTGCTGCGCGGAATTGATATGTATATGAACCGCGCTCTCAGAATTGATTGCTATGTGGCTCCAGACCCTCTGCTCAGTGTGGTTCTGGGGGCTGATATGATTCTCAAAGACCCGCGTTTGCTGCGTTCAGTCATGAACCGCAGTTTAGTGAGCCTTTAAGCGAGGAAGCTATGCAGCGAATCTGGCGTATTGTGGGGGCTCTGCTATCCATAGCCTTTTTGGGTTTTATACTGGCGGCCGCTCAGCAGCTGTGGGGCAGCGGAGCGGACAGGCAGCTGTGGCTTGAACAGAGCCTTTGGCAAAGGCCTGCGGCAAAAGTATTAGCTTGGGTCAATGACAGTCTGGCCAGCTGGCTCAAGGCTCCGCAGTTGGCCAGACAGAACCTGGCTCTTTTGGAAAGCAATCGCTCTCTGCAGGCTAAGGTTACCGAATTGCAGGCTTTGGAACGGGAAAACCAAGAGCTGCGGGCGATGCTGAAACTGAAGCAGCGCTTTCCCGTCAAATCCGTGGCCGCAGAAGTTATCGTCCGCGATCCGCAGGGCTGGTATGCGCAGATCGTGGTAGATAAAGGCAGTGCGGAGGGAGTCAGCGAATCTATGGTGGCTATAGCCTCGGGCAATTTAGTGGGGAAAGTAAGCGAAGTAGGCAAACATTCGGCTTTGGTGCATCTGATAACCTCGGAAAGCGTAGTGGTGCCCGTCAAATTAGCCAAGAATGGCGCTACAGGGGTAATGTACGGTGAAAACGATGCAGCCTGCAAAGGGCGTTATTTTCACCGCGATGTCAAGGCGGCCCCTCAAGATGTGGTGCTGACCTCGGGGTTGGGCGATATTTATCCAGGCGGCCTAATGATTGGCCGCATCGGCCCGCAATCTTCTATCCGTGAGAATTTATTTCAGGAGATGACTATTGTGCCTGCGGCTGATTTGACTGCTCTGCGCTATGTCGTTTTAGTGCAAAAGCAGTAAAGGGCAGCCCGAAGCAGCCCGAAAGGATGGCTATAATGCTGAGCCTGATGAAAATACTTCTGCTGCTGGGTGTTTTGCTGACTCTTGAGAGCGCATTTCCCAGCAATTGGTGGCGGCCTGATATGGTGCTGCTTTTGCTGGTCCCCTGCGCGCTGCGCTTTGGGCGCAGGAGAGGAGCAGTTTTAGGCTTCGCCGGCGGGATTATGCTCGGGGCTGTGAGCGGTGCGTTTATGGGTATTTTGGCCGGGGTTTATGGTGTGATTGGCTATTTGCTGGGCTGGTGGGGAGAGCGGGAAGTTCCCGGCTGGTTCGTTTTTTGGCTGGGCACCGTATTTGCTATCTCCGCTGCTGAACTAATGCTGGCAGCTATGTCCAGGGTATTGCCTTGGGAGATGGCCCCTTCAGTATTATCTCTGCGCGCTTGGATGCTTCCGGTGCTGCTGATCAATAGCCTGCTGGTCTGGCCTGCGGATCGCTTATTGCAGATGCTTCTGGGCAAATCTTATTTAAAGAAGTTGAGATGGCGTTTATGAGCAGCCGCATTGGGCGTGTTAAAGCGCTGCATTGGATAGTGCTGGCGGGATGGCTGGCTTTAATAGCCCGTCTGATCTTTATGCAGGTAATTGATGAAGCTGCCTACACGGCGGGTGCCCGCGATAACATTATGCGCCAGGAGCTGCTGCCTACAGCGCGGGGGCTGATCTATGACTGCCGGGGGCGTCTGCTGGCGCGCAATGACGCTTATTTAGCTATCAAGGCCGTGCCCAGTGAGATGCGGGAAGCTGGCTATTATTTAGCCAAATTGGCAAAGGTTTTGCAGCTCTCCAAGCGTGAAACTGGCGAAATGCTGACCTTGGCCAGCGTGTCTCCGCAAGACCCCCAGATATTTACCAAAACTCTGAATAAGATCATGCTGGCTAAGATTGCGGAGATGCAGGGGGAAACTGCGGGGATTTATATTGAAGCCAAATCCAGCCGCACCTATCCTTTGGGAGCTGTTGGGGCGCATGTACTGGGCTATGTCGGGGAAATCTCTGAAGAGGAACTGCGCAAAAAACGCAGTCAGGGATATACGGCGGGAGAACTCGTGGGCCAGGATGGGGTAGAGTATTCCCAAAATACTCTATTGCACGGCCAGGCCGGAAGAGTTATTTCGCAGGTAGATGTGAGCGGCCAGCCGATTCGCCAGATAGCGGAAATTGCCGGTTATCCAGGGAGTAATTTGTATTTGAGCATAGATGCCTCCCTGCAGCGCCAGTGTGAAGCTTTGCTCCAGGAAACTCTGAACAAGGTTTACTATAAAAACGGCGAGCGCTCAGGAGGTGCCATAGTCGCCATAGAACCTGATACCGGTTTTGTGCGCGCGCTGGTGAGCTTGCCTTCCTACAATCCCAATTGGTTTTCGAAAGGCATCAGTACTAAGCGTTTTAATAAGCTGATCAGTGATAGCCGCTCTCCGCTCCTCAATCGGACGATTAGCGGCGCTTATCCTCCGGGTTCAACATTTAAAATTGTGACTACCGCTGCGGCGCTGCAGGAAGGTGTGATTAATCCCCATACCTGGTTCTATTGCCCCGGCGTGTATTATGTGGAAGGCTTGCCATTTCACTGCTTTGTGCGCACTGGCCATGGAGGATTGAATTTGACCGACTGTATTGCGGAATCCTGTGACGTAGCCTATTACAGTATGGGCTGTAAATTAGGGCTGAAGCGCCTGCAGTCTTATGCCAATCAGTTTGGCCTGGGAGAGCGCTCGGGCATTGAATTGCCTGGAGAAACAGAGGGAATTTTTCCCTATCCGGGCTGGAAAGAAAAGGCTGTTAACGAAAAATGGTTCCCTGGGGACAATGCCAATACCGCTATCGGACAGGGCTTTGTGGCGGTTACCCCTTTGCAGGTCGCTCTTTACACAATGGCTGCGGCCAATGGGGGCACGGTATATCGCCCTCAGATCATCAGCAGCGTTGAAAGTTTCAGCAGTGAAGGCAAAAAAGTGAAAAACTCTCTGCCGCAGATTTGGCATCGCGTTCCCGTAAAAAAATCGTATTTTGATGATATTAAAGCTGGGCTGCGCGGCACAGTCAGTTATGGGACGGCCTCGGTTCTCAGCTATGGAATCGATATGGCCGGCAAAACTGGCACGGCGGAAAATTCTCCTTCGGCGGACAATCCTCATGGGCGAAATCACACTTGGTTTACGGGTTTTGCCCCGGTTGACAATCCTAAAATGGTAGTCACGGTATTTCTGGAAAAATCCGGCGGCTATGGGGGAAATCTCGCCGCGCCTGTGGCCTTTGCTGTAGTCAGAGAA
This sequence comes from bacterium, assembly GCA_030535355.1. Classification (GTDB taxonomy): domain Bacteria; phylum Vulcanimicrobiota; class Xenobia; order Xenobiales; family Xenobiaceae; genus JAFSXO01. The sequence goes on from JAUNIO010000016.1 coordinate 5,056, forward strand.
TGGCTGTCGATTGAAAAACAGCATTATAAGGGACCTGTTAAAGCTGTAGAAGCTTGGCAGTAAAGGCTGTTCAACATGGCTAGAATATAGGCAGGAAAATTAGAGGTATTGCCTAAAAGTTCTAGGTTATTTTATTAATGTGAACAAATTGAACTTTATGATAGGTTTATCTAGGAGTATGTAACGTGGCCTAGAAAATTATTTTATTAGTTCAGTTTGTGCTGTAGCCTAATTGCGTGGGAGTTTTGCAAGTATGGATGGTATGAATTCTAGGAACGCTGGGGTGACAGTGCCTCAGGATTATAATCAGGGCAGAGATACCGAGGACTTCAACGCACAGCGTAAAACGGCGAGTATTAAAGTCATTGGTGTAGGCGGAGCTGGCTGCAATGCAGTTAATAGCATGATTCGCGACAGCAATATGCGCGAAGGCGATGTGCGTTTCGTAGCCATTAATACCGATGTGCAGGCTTTGTCTTTCAGCGACAGCGATGAGCGTATAGCTATCGGCGCAGTAACGACACGTGGTCTGGGCGCTGGGGCTAACCCCGAGATTGGGCGCAAGGCTATTGAAGAAAGCCGTGATGAAGTGAGCAAAGTGCTGGAAGGCACTGATATGGTTTTCGTCACTGCCGGTATGGGCGGCGGCACGGGAACTGGGGCTGCGCCTGTGGTGGCTAAACTGGCCCGCGAAGCTGGGGCATTAACTGTGGCCGTCGTAACCAAACCTTTCTACTATGAAGGCCGCCGCCGCATGAAGCTGGCGGAAGAAGGCATAGCCGAACTCAAGAAAAATGTCGATGCTATCATTGTCGTTCCCAATGACAGTCTCTTGTCGGTAATTACCAACGAATCGCGCCGCGAAGCCTTCAACTTAGTCGATGATGTTCTGCGCAGCGGTGTGCAGGGTATAGCGGAAATTATTACAACTCACGGAGAAATTAATGTAGACTTTGCCGACGTTAAGACGGTCATGCAGGGAGCTGGGTCAGCTCTGCTGGGCATTGGCGTGGCCGAAGGCAAAGACCGTGCCGCTGACGCTGCCCGCGCTGCTATCAGCAGCCCTCTGTGGGAAGGCTCAATTGACGGCGCTAAGGGTGTGCTCTTTAATATCGTGGCTTCCAGCTCCTTTACGCTCAAGGAATACGAAACGGCCTCAAAGATTATTTCCGACGCCGTTGATCCCGATGCTATTATCATCTCTGGTTCGGTTATCGACGATGATATGGACGATGATGTGCGCATTACGGTTGTGGCTACGGGCTTCCCCTCTGGCAACGAAGGCGATATGGAACAGGATGATGGCACTTTCAGCTTTGGCCAGATGCAAGAAGAGATTAGCTTTGGCAATACTGCGCCTGTGTCCGCCCCTTTAAACTTCAGTTCTCCTCTAAGGCCAGCCACCAATTCCGATGATTTAATTGAACCCGCTATTCTGCGGCGCAATCGCAATTCAATGGGCGGTTAGGGGATTGCTTATTCGTAATGATTGCTCTCAAATTAGCATTTAGAAATGTATTGCGGCGGCGTGAGCGCAGTCTGCTGACGCTCGTAGGTGTGCTTTTGGCTGTGGGCGCTTTTGTGGCTATGGTCTCGTTGGCAGAGGGCATGTATAAGCGCGTGTCTTTGGAATTAGATGGGCGCGCTGTAGATATTTATGTCCTTCCCGATTCGGCAGCTCCCTTGCCGACAGGGCCTATGGGTACTATCGGCCTGACTACGGATACCATTAATTTAGATTGGGTAAACAAAATTAAGAAAGTACCCAATGTTACCAATGTCTGTCCGGTATCGCGCCTGCAATGGACTGGCAAAAAAGGGTCTATGATGGTTATGGGCATCCGCAAGGAAGATATCGAAAAGTTTCTTCCCGCGCTGCGGCTGCTGGACGGTTCGTCAGACCTTCAGCCTGGCAAAGTGCTTTTGGGCAAAGGTTTGGCGGAATCTGAAGGATTAACTATCGGCAAAGGCATGCGCAGCGGCCAAACGGTATTTCCCGTGATCGGTCTTGTAGGGGCCGGGGCTGGCTTTCAGGATTATACCGCCTATATCAATCTGAAATCAGCCTTAAAATTGGGGGACGGTAAAGGTGCATCCGAGCTTTGGGTGCAGCTAAAAGACCCACACCGCGCTGCTGAAGTCGTCAAAAAAATCGAAGACTTCAAAATTCCCAATGTTAAAGTCATGACCCGCCGCGATTATTTGGGGGCAGCTAACGATTATATTAAATATGCCTGGATGCTGCAGTGCGCTATTTCTGCTATCGGTGTGCTGATCGCAATTACGGCAGCTATGAACACTATGCTCATGTCAACTTATGAGCGTATGCGGGAATTTGGCACACTGCGCGCTGTTGGAGCCTCGCGCATGACTGTCTCTACCATGGTCGTAGCCGAATCTGTAATTCTTTCCTTTGTGGGCGGTGTTTTGGGCATAGCCTTTGGCTGGATTGGATCTATTTTGCTGGATCGGGCTATGGTAGTAGTCATGCAGATAACATTTCCCTTAGCTTCCGTTACGCCAACGCTCATCCTGGAAGCTATGGCGCTATCTGTGGTCGTCGGTTTGGTGGGAGCGGCGATCCCTTCTGTCTTGGTTTGGCGCATCGATATCGTGCGCGGTTTAAAGTGGAGTTAGCATGAAAGTAAATTTGCGCAATGTGCACAAATATCATGAAACCCAAAGCGGTCCTATCAAAGTTCTGGAAGACATCAATCTGGAAGTGCCGCACGGAGACTTTATCTCCATTATGGGACCGTCGGGCTCTGGAAAAACCAGCCTGCTGAACATCATAGGGGGGCTAGAACGGCCAAGTTTCGGACAGGTATATTATAATGATAAGGATGTTACCGGAGCGGATGAAGCTTTTGTAGAGTATATGCGCTTGAAGCATATCGGTTTTATTTTCCAAAGCTACAATCTTTTGCCTACGCTTACCGTGCTGGAAAACGTTATGCTGCCGATGCAGCTATCTAGGCGCGTAACCGATCCCGAGGAGCAGATGAATCAGGCGCTAAGCTTGCTGCGCGTGGTGGGGCTGGAAAAGCGCCGCGATGAGTCGGTGCTTAAGCTGTCTGGTGGCCAGCAGCAGCGCGTAGCGATAGCTCGCTCTCTTTCCAATTTGCCTGGCTTGATTTTGGCTGACGAGCCTACGGGGAATCTGGATGAAGTGTCCACGAAGGCGGTGATGGAAGTCTTTAAGGATATCAACCAAAACCAGCAGCTCACAACGGTGATGGTTACTCATGATTCCAAAGTCGCAGAATATGCTAACCGCGTCTTTTATTTGGAGGGCGGCCATTTGCAAGAACGCACTTCTTCGTCTAGTAAGTTTCATTGAGCAAGCTTAGCGTGTATATTGATAGAATAGCATTAGAAGGGGCTTTAACTTAGACGGAGAAAAATCTCAGCCGTGATTCTATAATGATTAAGCTCTAAATAATATTGGCTGATAAATGTGGAGGTACGCCGTGGTAATTTGTATGCAGTGCGGTTCTCAAAACCGCAAAGAAAATAAAAAATGTAGCAGTTGCGGCGCACCTATGCCTCATTTTGAAATGACGCCTACTGTTAAAGTAGAAGTCGTTACAGGGCGTTTTAAAAAGTTTCACGACAACGTGGAAGGCGTGCGCAATGGGCAGATATCTCCAGAAGCATTTGGAGAATTTTTACAGGATCAGTATGAGACTTTGCAAAAGTTTCGCGGTGAAATCGCTGAGGTTATCGAAGGAACTGATTATCTGGAAAAATGCCACGATGAGATGACCCAGGGGATTGCCGGCATGGACCACTACGAAGAGGGCGTCCATGAAATGTGGGCCTATCTTGAAGATGGTGACGTGGAGCATCTCGAGGCGGGTCTGGAAATGATTCGCATGGGCAACGACTGTATTAACGATGCTATGCGCATCAATAGAATGGCCCGCAAACAGCTAGAAGAAGAGTGGGGGACGATGTAACCCCGCGTGGTCAAGATCGTCGTTTCCGCTAGTCTTGTATTAGCCCTCTGGATGGCAGGGGGCTTTTTTGCTTTTTTGTTTTTGCCATTTTTATGCGATCTGCCCATCGGCTGGGGGCTGCTGAGCGGTGCCCTGTTATTTGCTCTGCAGCTGGCCTGGGGGGACCGTTTAGTTATGAAGTTACTGCGTTGGGAGGCAGTTACGGAGGCCCATTCTGCATTACGGCTCCAACCAGGTGAACTTTTAATCGCTTCTGACTGCCCTATGGCTTTATCTCTGAACGGCTTGCGCTTTACCAGAGCGCTCCGAAACGGTGCAGTAACCGCTGAGATGGCTGACGAATGGCAGCGGCTTGCTCTGCCTGCGCCAGAAGCTGCTTATTTAAGCCGTCTGCTAGCCGTTCCCTGTCTGCTGCGCGCTTTTGAAGCGCTGACGAACTCCTATGGCAATTTGCGCCTTTCCGAAGGCCCGCTGTGGTATTTGGGACGTCTTTTGGGAGTGCTGGCCTTGCTTCTGGAATGGCCTTTGCGGCACTGCTGGGGAGAAAACCGGCCGGAATGCCGTTTATGCAGTTATTTAAGGGCTGAACTGATAAAACAGGAAAAACTGCCAGCCTGGGTGAGAGCGTTAGACCTGCTCTCTCCTGTCAGCATAAGCCAAACCGAGCGGATGCGGCGCCGGCAGCTGCTGTATGGAATCGGGGAAAGCGAGGAAAGCGCTCAGCCAAGAGAAGAACAGCAGCTGTCGGTTTTGCACCTTGGGGGGCTGCCCGGCGGCATCCTGTCGTGTGCAGGGCTGATGGTGGCTCTATCGCCATGGCAGTTTTGGGGAGCGCTGCCGTTGGGAATTGGGCTTGACGTATTCTTATGGATAATGCGGCGCTGGCCGCGCTATCAGCGCCAATTAAGCCCTGAAGAAGCTGGCAATATTTCGCCAGAAGGACAGGATCCTGTAGCAGTTTGCTGGCGGGGCAGACTAGTGCCTGCCCCTAAAGAGATGGCTTTTGAGAACTTTGCCAATGTCTTGCAATGGGAAAAGGGTATGGTAGCTTTGGTTAAGCTGCCGGCTTCTGTGCGCAGCTGGGCAGAGAAGGCGACCGATCTGGAAATCTGCGGCTGGTTTAATTTGCGTACCTGTGAGCTTCAGGCAGATCGCGTGCGCGGGGAACAGCGCTGCTGGAATAATCATTTTCGCTGGAAATGTGCGGTATGGCCTGTGTTATTGGCGGCTTCTGGGGCCGCCTGGTGGTACCTGCAGTGCGTAGGCCTGTGAAATTCAATGTTAGTGAGCCTTAACTAAATGATATTGGAAGGGAGACAGATATGGCGGAACAGCAGGCAGTTTGTGCTGATAAGTTGTGCTATTCGTTTGGTACGGGCTGGGAACTGAAAGAATTAACGTTTACGGTCCTTCCTGGACAGGTGTTTGGCTTGCTGGGCACTAACGGTGCCGGTAAGACGACGACGATTCGCCTGCTCACGGGGCAGCTGAAACCGCATAGTGGGACAGTATCTATTTTAGGCGTCAACCCTCTGCAGGACGCTCAGCGGCTGCGCCGGCTGGTGGGGGTCATGCAGGAAGACCCTGGCCATTATCAGCGCTTATCTGTCCGCAAGAATTTGCGTTTTTTTGCTTCGCTTTATGGAACCTCTGCTGAGTATGCTGATGAACTTTTGAAGAAGGTTGACTTAGAGCACAAGGCCAATAGTCCTGTCAGCGCACTGTCCCGCGGGCTTCGTCAGCGCTTGGCTTTGGCTAGGGCTATGGTCGGCCAGCCTAAACTTTTGTTTTTGGATGAACCTACTTCGGGATTAGACCCAGTAGCTGCGGGAGGAGTGCGCCATTTAATCGCTTCATTTTGTAAAAATGGCGGAACAGTCTTTTTAACTACGCATTATATGGAAGAAGCGGAAAAGCTTTGCCATCAGGTGGGAATATTGCATCAGGGAACTTTGCTCTGCCAAGGCCATTATTTAGATTTGTGTCAGCAGTATTTGCCTGAGCAGGTCGAAGTCGAGCAGGGGGGGCGTTTGGTGAAGCGCGCTCCTGGCTTAGAAGAACTTTTTTATCATTTTACAGGCAGGAGGATAAACTAGCCTGCTAGAAAATATAGCAATATTTTAATTCTTCCCCATAGCAGCGTTTTCTTTTAGCTGTATGGTTAAAAGAGTCTAAACTTATGGTATAGGAGTCCGTACCGTTGACCCTCTCTCAGATTCGCCGTAGTTTTTTGGCTTTTATGTTAGTGTGCATATTGTGTCTGGGCGTAATTTTGTTCCTGATACATCAGGAAGAAGCTATTGCAGCGGCTCCCCTTAAGGGTTATGTTGATATTGTAGCTTATTGTCCTAAAGTTCACAAAGCCGACGCGCTGAAGCAGACTCTCGAAACGGACGGAGCCACTGTCAGTACTACTTCGGTTAAATACGGAGTGCCTGTTCCCAATGGGTATCGGGTTATAGTTAGGGCTGATAAGAGTATGCTCGACGCTTTCCAAGCGTCAATGAAGGTGCGCCATTTGCCCTGTGCGTTCGTGGAGAATAAACAGGCGTTGCAATTTGCGGGCATTTTTAAAACTGAAAAAGAAGCTAAAGCCAAGGCTGCCAGTGTGCAGAAACAGGTTGGCGTGGCTTTTAAAGTCGAGCAGAATACCAAGCAGGTTATGAAACCATGCGTTAAATTTATAATTACCAACGCTCCTAAGGATAAAGAAGAAAAGATAACCAATACTATGAAAGAAGTCGGCTGCATAGATATAAATATTAAAGATGTACCTGAAAATGCAGCTGACAGTATTGAAGCGTAATACAGCAACAGTACCGAAACTTAGTGCCGAAGCTATTTGTAGTGCTAGAAGCTATTAGTATTATTAGATATTTATATTTAACAGCTGCGGTCAGCATATTGGTACATTAATGGCAGCTGAGAGAATTATGCCCGTTTCTGCGGGCACTGCTGCAGTGCCGAAGGAGACTGCAGCATGGAAATGTGGCTTTACTTGGAGGTTCGCAGGTGTTAGACCTAAGGACCGTGTGGGCATTTCTGCTTAAAGACATCGAAGATGCGCTGCGCAGTCATGTTATAGTTTTTATATTAATTGGCCCTGTGCTGCTCTCGGTGTTTTTTTCCCGTTTTTTCGGGGGTGGTGATGTGCGTCATCCAGTAGTTCTGATCTGTGATGACGGTCAGTCTGCTTTTGTTCAGGCTTTACGGACGCTGGACTTATTCCAGCTGCAAGAGGACAGGCGCTGGGAGGCTTGTCTGGAGGCGGTGCGTTTAGGCAGAGCTTGTGGGGCAGTGCATATATCTAAAGAGTTTGATGAAGAGCTGCGTCTCGATAGTTTCCCTGTGCTATCTTTAGCGGTCAATGAAGCCAGCCTGACTCAGGCTGCTATTTTCCGCGAAGGTATCCGCGGTGCCTTGCGGCAAATGGCGGGACAGGAACTGCCTGCTGACGTGCGTGTGGAAAGCATCAACGGGTATTCTGGTGATACGCGTTTAGCCGTTCTGCCTATTTGGCTGGTATTTACTTGTCTGGGTGGCTTGGTGCTGACTGCGTCATCGCTAACCGAGGAAATGGAGAGCAAAACCTTGACAGCAGTGCTTATGTCGCCGGCTCGCTTAAGCGCTGTGCTGTTGGGAAAAACCCTTGCGGGCTGGGCTATTGCTTTAGTGTCGTCGCTGTTGGTACTCTATCTCAGCAGCGACGGGCAGGGAAACAATTTGGCCTTAGTGACGCTGTTGGTATTAGGATCGGCCTTGTTCGCCTTAGGAGGCTTGGTTTTGGGGCTATTTGCCCGGAGCCAGGCTGTCGCTAATGCTGTGGCCCCTATGCTTTATACAGTTTTGTTTGTACCTTTGGCTCTGGCTGATATAAGTGAGGGTATGCGCTCGTTTTCCAGCTATCTGCCGACATGGTATCTCTATGACGGTGTTAGCAAAGCTTTGCTGAATGGCCTATCCCTGCAGGGATTGGGATGGCATATCGTTTGTTTATCGGTTTGCCTGGCGGCGCTGATGATAATAGGAATTTTTAAACTGCGTTCTGCTCAGGCGGTTGCCTAAGCGGAACAAATCTAGCTTTTATGTGTTCTAGTGTTGCGCACTTTAAGCTTGAGCGCAACCAGGGAGGTTATCTGCATGGCATATTCTGAACAGCAATTGCGAAATATCAAAATTGCTACGCTCAAGCAAATTGCTACAGCACTCAAGAAACAGCTGAATTTAGGCGTTGGTATCACGCGTTTTGCTAAAGACAATTTGATTTCGTTTATCCTAGAGTATCAGACTGAAGATTTTACTTATAATGATGCTGAGGAAGACGAATCCGATTACGCTTCCTCCGAACTGATTATCGATGAGCTGCACGAACCCGCTGCGAAGCCACCGCGCAGTGAACGCGCTCATAAGCCATCGAAACGCGAAGCTAAGCAATTATCATTACCGTCGGAAAACACTGTTAAAGACGACGAACCCGTACGTGACGAGCCATCTAAAAAAACGCGTGCGCGGCTGAAGCGCATAGCTAGCAGGCCTAACCGTGAGGCTACGGCTGCACCGCCGAGTTCAGAAAAGGAAACTAAACAGGCTGCAGCTCCGGTAACAGAAAATAACAGCGAGCCTGTTAAAGCTAGTGAGCCTGTTAAAGCTGAGCGTTCTCATGAAACCTCTAAAGAACAGCATCAGAAAAAAATTCATAACAAACGCCAATTAGCAAATGTGCCTTTAGTAGATAAAGATAACGAACCCGTGCCTTCCGCCGAGGCAGCTGTTTGGAAAGAACGCGCTGAGCGCGGCAGTGAGCGCCGTGCCGAAGAAACTGCAGACGTTAAGTCCACTCCAGCTTCTGTGGCTTCTGAAGTCGCTGCTGAGCGTAAAACGCGCAAAGAAGTTAAGAGAATCAGCCCTAAAAATCAGCGCAGTGAAGCATCTGGGGCAGCGGGAAGGATGATGCGCAGCCGTAGCGCGTATGATGAACGCGATGAGCAGCGCGTTTATGAGGAGCGCGATATGCGCCGTGAGTATGGGCGCGATGACTACGAAGCTGCTGAGGGTCCAGATTATTGGGAGCGCGAGGATAACCGTTATTATGAGGAAGACGCTTATCCTAACGCTGCATACAGCCGCGATGAAGAATTAGCTTCTCCCTACAGCGAACGTCCTGTTCGCGGAGGCCGCCGCGAAGCATCTGAAGCGTATGGCCGCCCCGCAGCCAGAGACTTTGAAGATGAACGTTACGAGCGAGGCCGCAGTGGCCGTTTTGCCCGCCAGGAGGCTTACGATGAATACGAAGAACTGACTCCTGAGCCTCAGCTAGAAGCGTTTGTTACTGGTATTCTGGAAGTCAAACCCGATGGAGCCGGTATGCTGCGCGGAGTTACTTTCAAAGAATGTGACAATAACGATGTCTTTGTATCCAGCTCTATCATTAAAGGATGCGGTCTGCGCGTAGGTGATATGATTACGGGTATGCTGCGCGCTCCCCGCCGCGAGGATAATTTCTTCTCTCTGCACAAGGTCATATACGTAAACGGGCAGGAGCTGGCGCAGGCTAAACGCCGCCCAGTCTTTGATCAGCTGATTCCGATTTATCCCAACCAGCGCTATGTGCTCGAACACGACCCCAATGAGCTGACTACGCGCATTATAGATTTGTTTGCTCCGTTGGGACGGGGACAGCGCTGCTTAATTGTAGCGCCTCCTAAAGCGGGTAAAACGATTATGCTAAAAAACATAGCTATGGGCATAAGCGCTAATTGTCCAGAAGCGATTTTAATGGCTCTCTTAGTCGATGAACGTCCGGAAGAGGTTACCGATATGGTGCGTTCGATCGACGGTGTCGTGATCGCTTCTACCTTTGATGAAGCATTTGAGCAGCATATCCGCATCAGCAAATTGGTTTTAGAACGCGCCCGCCGTCTAGTGGAATTGGGCAAAGATGTGGTTATCATTATGGATTCTCTGACCCGTCTGGGACGGGCCTGCAACAACTGCGCTCCTACTACCGGGCGCACTATGAGCGGTGGTTTGGATATATCCGCTTTGCGCGTCCCGAAACATTTATTTGGGTCAGCGCGCAATATCGAAAACGGCGGCAGTCTGACCATCATTGCCACCGCGCTGATCGAAACCGGCTCCAAGATGGACGAAGTAATCTTCGAAGAATTCAAAGGCACTGGCAATATGGAGGTTAATCTGTCGCGTAAGCTGGCAGAGCGCCGTATATTCCCGGCTATCGATCTGTGCCGCAGCGGTACGCGCCATGATGAACTGCTTTACGACATGAAGGGCGATGACATGTGGTTTGCCACGACCATCCGTCAGCAGCTCAATACCAGTACCACTAGTGAGAATGATTACAAACAGGTGGAGCCGGTCATTAAGACCATGAAACCGCATCCCACCAATGCTGAATATGTGGCCCGCATGAAGAGTCAGAGGAGCGAATAGAGAAATATGGCGAAACGCCGGCGGGGGAACAGCCAAGCTAAAATTCCTAAGCATTACGGTATTTTGTGCGCTGATGCCCACGGTAATTTTTGGGATGAACCCGAGCTTATAGGACTTGGACGCACTGCTCAAGGTGTGCGTCTGCCTCGCCCCGAGGAGCTTTCTCCTTTGCCGGAAGGGGCGCAGCTTCAGTTTTTGCCCGGCTGCCATCCTCTGGTACGAACTTCTGAAAACGGCGCAGACCTTGTGGCTGAAGAGTGCTGGGCTATGGCTGCCCAGCTACCTTCGGGATGGACGCGCACTCTTCTGCCAGCCTGGGAAAAGGCTGACGGCGCTTCGGATCTGCCCATCTTTGGATATACTGCGGTTTTTTGCCGCGGAGGGCAGCTGTATGCGGCTGCCTATCAGACTGAAGATAATCCGCATTGGCGTCCCAGAGATTATGCTCGGCCGGATTTGCCGAAACTGATCGCTGACTGTATGCGCCGGTATCCCCACAACCGTCTGTATAAACATCTGCAGATCTGCGCTTGTGATTACGGATGCTACAATGCGCAGAATATTTTTTACGGACGCTGGGAAGGAGCGGCACCTTCTTCGCCGGTGTGCAATGCGGGCTGCCAAGGATGTATCTCTTATCAGCCTGCGGGCAGGCCACCTTCACCGCAGGTGCGCTTGCGCTTTGTTCCCAGTGCCGCAGAGATTGCGGAAATAGGGGTCCGCCATCTTGCCCATCCTCAGGCGATTTATTCGTTTGGGCAGGGCTGTGAGGGTGAGCCGCTTTTACAGGCTGATACCATAGCGGCAGCCATAAAAATAATGCGCACTGCTACACCGGCAGGAGCTGTGCATATGAACACCAACGGCTCTAGGCCCGAAGCTGCTAAGGAAGTGTTTGCCGCAGGTTTGGATTCCTTGCGCGTTTCTATGAATTCTGTGCTGCCAGATTCGTATAATGCGTATTATCGGCCCCGAGGCTATAAGATGGAAGATGTCTGGGAGACTGTGCGCGAGGCGAGGAAGCGCGGTTTGTGGGTTTCTATAAATTGGCTGTGCCTGCCCGGTCTCAACGACAGCTCTGCAGAAACCGAAGCGATGATAGATTTTGTGCGCGAATACGATGTAAACATGATCCAGCTGCGCAACCTCAACATGGATCCAGATATGCTTTTGCCAGAATTGCCGCAGCCTACGGGGACCATTTTGGGAGTGACAGCCATGATAAAGCGTCTGCGCGAGGCAGTGCCCCAGCTGCGGATAGGCTGCCATAATCCCTATAAGCCTTTAACCCTGTCGTTAACTTAAGGCTCAACGACAGGGAAAATGATGCTCATATAAATGCCGTTTTTTGCTCTGTCCGTAGGAAAACGGTTGCCTGGGTTGAATTTGAAACAGTCAGCTCGCTGATCCGGCTGCGGGAGTATCAAGTTAGGAGATCGGCTTCCATGGATAATATGGTAAGTGCAACCATTGGGCGTTATCACATCATAGAGGAGTTAGGCCGAGGGGGCATGGGAGTGGTCTATAAGGGACATGACCCTCTGTTAGACCGCTCGGTAGCCATTAAAATTCTTTCTCAGCAATTAGTGGGAAACGTTGAATGCAAAGATCGTTTCTTCCGGGAAGCGCAGGCGGCGGCGCGCCTGAATCACCCCAATATTACGGCTATTTATGACATTAACGAACATGAAGGCATTTATTACCTCGTTTTTGAGTTCGTCACCGGCAAATCTTTAGATAAATATCTAGTCGATCATCCGCATTTGGATGTAGAAGAAGCCTTAAAAATATTTATTCCTGCGGCCCGCGCTTTGGATTACGCCCATCAGCACGGTATTGTGCACCGCGACGTTAAGCCCGGAAATATCATGGTTACCGACGAAGGCGACGCTAAGGTAGGAGATTTCGGCATCGCTTGGGTGGAAGCCTCGCAGACTCTGACGCAGCCCGGCCAGATCGTCGGTTCCTGTTTCTATTTTTCCCCGGAACAGGCCCGCGGTGAAAAAGTGGACCGCCGCGCTGATATTTACTCCCTGGGTGTGCTGCTGTACGAAATGCTGACGGGGCGCGTGCCCTTCCGGGCGGAAAATCTGCCGGCAGTTATTCAGCTGCATTTGACTAAAGATCCCGACCCGCCGACTATGTACAATATGGCTATTCCGCGCAACGTGGAAAACGCTATTTTGCGCTGCATGAAAAAAGATCCGGCGGAGCGCTATCAGAACGTCAGCGATTTGCTCAAAGATTTGCACAGCGAAGACCTGCCCAGCGATTTGACAGCTTCTAAAATCAGCCCGTCCGAGGCCGCTTTGCACAATATTTTGGGCAATAACTATTACAAGCAGAATAAGCTGGACCTGGCGGTTATGGAGTGGAACAAAGCCACCGGTCTGGACCCTTATAACGCTTTGACCCACAACAACCTGGGCACGGCCTTGGACGGCATGGGTAAGCTGTCCGAGGCGATCACCGAATACGGAAAAGCCGTAGCCCTTAATCCCAACAATTTCGTGGCTCACTACAATCTGGGATCGGCGCATTACCGCAACAATGAACTCGAAGAATCCATTGAGGAATACCGCAAAGTTACGGTGCTCAACCCTAAATTTGCCCCAGCTTATTATAATTTAGGCAACGGCTACTTTAAGCTCGGCAAAATCGATTCGGCGATTGAAGAATGGCAAAAGGCTCTCATTCTCAACCCGCAGTATGCCGAGGTCCTCTACAATTTGGGCAATGCTTATTACCGCAAGGGCCGCCGTGAAGAGGCTATGGATTATTGGAACAAGGCCTTGGAACTCGATCCTCAGTTCGCTATCGCACTCTACAACATCGGATCGATTAAGATGGAAAACGGCGAAGTGGATTCGGCTGTGGAACTGTGGCAGCGCTGTTTGGAGGTCAATCCCGATTTTGCTGAAGCCCGCTATAATTTGGGCAATCTGCATTACGATCAGGGCAATGTCGATTTGGCTATACCGGAATGGGAAAAAGCTACTCAAGCCAAATACGGCTTCTGGCAAGCCCATTACAATTTAGGCAATGCTTATTTCTATCTCTCCCAGTTTGATGAGGCCATCGGCCAGTGGCAGAAGACTGTGCAGTTTCAGGATCAGCATTGGCCGGCGCACTGGAATTTAGGCAACACCTATTATTATCAGCGGGCCCAGGTAGAAGCTGCAGTTGTGGAATGGCAGCGCGTGGCAGGTATCAATCCGCGCCACTGGCAGGCGTACTATAATTTAGGAGAAGCTTATTTAGGCCAGGGAAAAATCGAACTGGCGACTCTGGAATGGGACAAAGTTGTTCAGCTCAATCCCAAATTCTGGCACGTTTACCATAATTTGGGCACGCTTTACTATCAGCGCGGCAAGCTAGATCAGGCGGTAGCTTATTGGACTAAGGCTGTTGCGCTGATGCTGTTCCCGTGGTAAATACTAATTTCGCCGTCTCCGTCCGGGGGGGATTGGCGGACATAGCTTGGCTCTAAGGAAGCGCTGATTAATAGCATTACGCTTAATTACCAATATTAGCGCTTCCTTCTAAACTGTTAAGCGTGCATTGACATTGGCACATTGCAGCTCCCCCTAGACGGAGTAGGGGGAGAAGTCGCGAATATAAGTCTGTTGGCTGTTTACTGGGGCAGGGAGGCAATCCAAATTCCGGCTAGACGGCGGTGCAAATAAGCTAAAGCTGGATGAGACTGGCGCAGTATTTTCGGCCAATTCTCTTCGGTTAGCTTGTTTAGGGTCACAGTTCCCAAGATTTGGGCAATAGCCGCCCGCGAAACACTGACGGCATCGGTCAGCTGCAGACTGACGGTATCGGCGCTTAAATCGAAAAGCTGCAGCAGCGGGGAGGGAGAGGCTATAAACTCTCGGGCGCAGAGGAAAGGCTGGTAATCTGTCGCCTGATAGAGGCGAATCAGCAGATCGTCTAATTCTTCAATCTGTTCATTGCCCCATATACCGGACATTTCCATGATTAATTCGGTAGGAATAGGGCAATGCGCTCTGCTCATAGCCGTGGAAGCGGTGCGCTTAATTAATGTACAGCCCAAGTCCTCTAGGGATTCTTCCAAAGCGATAACAGTTTTAACCGTTTTTAGCAGATTGGAGTTGCGGTAGGCTGCAGAATGCAGCTGCCAGTTGAGCAGGCTGATTTTTTCCGGCTGCGCCAGAGAACACCAATCGCTGCGCAGGATAATCCGGGTGGCATCATCAGATTCTGCGGCGGACAAGGGCGAGCCGTGTTCACAGCCCTGCAGCTGAGGGCTAGGCAGGCGGTATAAATGTTGGGTTAAGAGCTGGAACGAGGAAACGATGTCGGCATCGGCTTTAATGTCTTCGGTGGCCTGCACGCTGATCTCCGGCTGAGGCGACCCCAAATAAGTCTCTGGCTCATCGAATTCATCCATATCTATTTCAATGCTCAGCGACCAATCGCGTAGCAATTGATTAGCATAGGTAGAAAATAGCTGCCAAATAGAGGAATGTTCTTGCAGCTGTTTGTGGACTGACGCGTAGAAATCGTCTTTGTGCGCAGCTAGAGAAACATTGCTCTGCGGGAAAGCGCAGCTCCCCTGCAGGAGAGGCTCTAACCAGCGCAATTGCTGCGGGTTAAAGAGATCGGGGCTGAGCGTTTGGCTGGAATCGCGCATCCAGGCTAATAAGTTGCTGCGCTGATCCTGAGCTCGCTGACCGCCAAAACTCAAGGGGAGCATTGGTGAGTCGGGCCATTCTTGGTAGCTGTCTTCAACCTTTAGCACCGGCAGGGGGGCAGGCACCGCGGGCTGCTCATCAGGTTCTATTGCTGCAGGTTCGGCAGCCGGATGATGTTCCGCTGGGGCTTCCGCGATGATGTGGCCGTCACTAGCGGTAATACCGCTAGGAGGGGAAGCGGCAGTATCTGCCTTAGGCAAAAGCGGTTCAGGGTGGGGCTCTGGATCGTCGAGCTGATTTTCCTGCGGAGCAGGGGCTGCAGAGCTAGAACTATCTGAGCTGCTGGGCGCAGATTGGGTCTCTGATGGAGATGCTGGCATATTGCCGCGCAAAAAATCTCCTAAAGAAATATCTAAGCTCGAAGCTTTTTCCAGCAGTTTGCCATCGCGCTGCAAAACCGCCATAACAAAACTTTGCAGGATAAGACGGGATTCTTCTAAAGCTACGGTCAGCTCGGCATTGTGAGCTTCTAAAGCAGCGCAATGCTCATAGAGGCGGAGCAGGGCTTCTTCTGCTGGCAGGTGCGCTAAAGAGGCAAAATCTAAATGGCGGTTATCTTCGTACAAGACAGTTTCCTCTGTTTAAACTAAATAGCAAAAACAAAACTTCAACTGCCCAGCTTGTGAATAATGCCCTTTGCCCAATTATTTGTTGCCGTATGGCGGGTGAACGCCCGCTAAATAACAGGAGATGTCTTGGAATTGCTTGACCCATTCATCAACATCGGCATCTACTTTATTTTTGAGCTCTTCTAGTTCGCTGGCATCTTGGCAAGCGCGTATTTCAGAACGGTACGCTTCAATTTTATCACCCAGCTTGACAAACTTTTCGCGGACGTCTTTGTTAGGGTGCATATCTACGATCGAAAGAACTAGATCGTTTTGCCGTACTGAAAGCTCATCGACATGACGTTTCGCTTCAGCTGCTTGCATGACATTCATAGCATTGGACTGGACCCTAGCGTATTTCTCTAGTTCTTTGCTAACTTCGGCAAGTTTGCGTAGCTTCTCTATAACAGCTTCGCGAGTCGCTGGCGACTTCTTAGTGGTATCCTGATCCATAAAACTTCCCATCATGCAAATTTGGGGTGTTGGAGCTTCCTTCGCTGGTATGGTCCAGATCAGGTTCTTAGGGTAGGCAGCAAAAGCAAGCCTTCTCAGCCGGTAAATCCCGACACCCCTGCCCAACGCTGTTCTCTTCGCTTAATGGCAGGGTATTCCTGCTTATATAATAGCTGTTTCGGAAAAGACCACGCTATAAATGCTATGCTGTAAACTTAGAGATGCTTTAGAGAGACTTAAGGAATAGCCCCCTCAAGGGATAGCCCAATAGTCAGCTTGTTAAGCGACCGCTAATGAAATGGTATAAGTGCTGATCCACGGCTAGTTTGGCAGAGGCAAACGGCAGGATAAGCACTGGAACGGGAATAATAATTTGCTTAACAATGACGTTTAGGCTATTGGCTGAATGGTTTTAGTTTCAGGGGAGGGTAATGTCGCTTAGTTAGCGATTAGCTAACTAGCAAACTATCTGACTCCTCCTAAAGGATGGGAGAGGGAGATGTCGCGACTGCGACAGAGGGGGTGCCCAAGACTGTTGGGGAATCGAGGTATAGCATGTGCCTTGTGCTAGCTTGTACGCGGGTATGAACATGGCGATTAATTGTATATGAGTCAACATTTCCAATGTCATTGAACCTTAACTAAATGACATTGCAGGGGAGGGGGATCTATTGGCCTATCACATGGCAGGCGATGAAGATGCGGCTTTTGCAGTTTCTCTGGATGACTATCACGGGGAAGCTGGCAGTATTATCCGTGTGCGCCTGCGCCAGCCTTTGCGAATTCGCCAAGTAGGAGTGCTGATAATCGATGAACGGGGCGGTTTTATAGAAACAGGAATGGCTAGAAAGGCTAAACAGAAAAACTGCTGGCTTTATATTACGATCCGCTCCGTATCGGCCCGCCGTGTGACCGTTATCGTCGATGGCATCCGCGGTGATGAGTATCTGGCGGAAACCCGAGCAGTCAAAGTATTGGATGAAACGTATGCGCGGTAAACTTTCCAACCATGTGAAGATCGCGGTTTTGTCGGGATTGTCATTTATGCTGCTTTTCTTGCCCCATATACCTATTTTCCCGCCGGCCCCTTTTTTAACTTACGATTTTTCTGACATTCCTGCTCTGATAGGCGGATTTGCCTTAGGTCCCTTGTCGGGCATGGCTGTAGTTGCTCTCAAGAATTTTCTGGTGCTGCTGCACAGCTTCGATCCGCCGCATCTCATTGGTATGCCTATGAACGTTTTGGCGGGATGTACTATGGTGGGAATATCTTCTTGGTATTACTGGAAAAAGAAATCCCTGCGCTCAGCGCTGGCTGGCCTGGTATGGGGGACGCTGGCTATGGCGGCTGCCATGATCCCCGCCAATTATTTGATATTCGATATTTTTATGGAGATTATGCACATAGAGCCATCATTTTCCGCCGCGTTTTATGTGTTTGCTTTTGCGGTTCCTTTCAATCTTCTAAAAGGCTTCTTGTCATCTTTGCTGGCTTTTATGCTGTACAAACGTGTGGCATCGGTACTTAAGTAACCCGAGCGGAGCGGACGCTGCCTGGGCGCTTAGGCAGGAAAACCACAGCCTGCTAAGTAAGCACAGAGTATAAAGCTGCAGTGGCTGACGCGTATAGTTGAGCGGCATATCAGGGAGTTATATAAGCAATTGAGCTGAGGCGGCGCTTGTGGACGTTATTAATAATTTGTGGAATGTCATACTCTCCGGATTGGCAAACTTCGACTTTTTTGATGTCGTTGATATTGTTGTGGTTACGGTGTTTTTTTACTATGTGCTGTTGGCAATCCGGGGAACACGCGCGGTGCAAATTGTTCAGGGGCTGTTTGCGCTGCTGGTCGTCTGGGGGCTGGCCCTCTTGTTTGACCTGAAGACCCTGAGCTATATTCTAAGTGCCTTCTTGGTCTCTACTTTAGTGGGTTTGCCCGTGGTCTTCCAGCCGGAATTGCGGCGCACTCTAATGCGTCTGGGACAGCAGGGGCTGCTGCATAATACGGCTTTGGTCCGTTTAGAAAAAGAAGAATTAGATCATTTGGTGGAAGAAATCTCCTTTGCCTGCTTTAATCTGTCTCTTACGAATTATGGGGCCTTAATCGTGCTGGAACGCGAAACCGGTTTGCAGGAAGTCATTGAATCTGGGCAGCTGGTGCGCAGTATTATTTCGGCAAAACTGCTGCAGACTATATTTCATCCGAAGACGCCTTTGCATGACGGGGCAGTCGTCATACGCGGGAAGGCACTGGAAGCGGCCGCCTGCTATCTGCCTCTGACAGATTCGGTAATAGACACCCGTTTTGGAACGCGTCATAGAGCGGCGATCGGTATATCTGAACAAAGCGATGCGGTTGTCGTGGTGGTCTCCGAGGAGACCGGAGAAATGCGCATAGCCAGCGAGGGACGTTTCTCCGCGCCTATGCAGGAAGAGGAGCAGCTGCGGGCTGCTCTTAACAAGATTCTCACCAGCGATCAGCAAAAAAACCGCGTTTCTACGGTTCGGGAAAAAATCGGTTTGCGCTGGGCGGCCAATGCTAAGATGGGAAAGCTGTTCGGATTTGAGAGTACGGCTGAGTCCCAGGAAAAAGCTTTTGATGACAGCGGTGTGGATGGTTAACGTGGACAGAATTAAGCACAATCTAAACTTGAAACTGATAGCTTTGGCAATGTCTATCATCGCCTGCATAGCCGTAAACGCTTTCACTGAGCCCAACAACACCAACACTATTGCCCACCGTATCTATACGATTCCCATTAAATTTGTGCCGCCGGGCGGAGAATTGGTCTATTCGGCTGACGTTAAAGAAGTTGTAGTTACGCTGAGCGGTACTTTGGACATGCTCGATCGCATCAGCCCTGAGCTTATATCGGCTGACGTTAATCTGTCTGGCCGCAGTCAGCCCGGCAATAATTTAGAGACAGTTAACGTCATGGTTCCCGGCGGTATCACTATGACTTCTGTTGAGCCGGCTTATATCTGGGTTAGACTTTCTAAACTTTTGGTAAAGCATGTGCCGGTGCGAGTTGAGCTGCAGGGGCAGGTGGAAAGCGGCTATAGCATCGGCAAGCCGGAAATCGCTCCTGAGACCCTGCGCGTCTCCGGGGCAGATACCAAAGTCGACAGCGTGGTGGCCTTGCGCGCGCCTTTGGCCATCGCTCATGCCAACAGTACGTTTAGCGCAGCGCTGAGAACGCTTTTGCCGGTTAATGCCAGCGGCGAAGTGGTCCGCGACGTGCAGGTCAGCGATGAGCTGGTCAGCGTAACTGTACCCGTTTATACTCTGTATCGCGTACCGGTAAGCCTGGCCAAAGTAAAAGTCGCGACTATGACTCCCAAGCAGAAATATACTATCACCGTTGAACCCAAAACTATCCTTTGCGAAGCCCTGAATAGCGGCAATATTCCTACTTCAGTGGCCACGCAGCCGCAGACTGTTTGGCTGGATAAGCCCGAAGCGGTGCTGACTCTGCCGTTGGATCTGCCCCGTGGGGTTTCTTTGGCTTCCGGAGTCTCCAGCAATGTGGTGGTGACTGTAACAGCTCAGAATAGCAGTGCGCCGTCTAATAAAAAGTAAACCCACCGTATAATAAGCTAAGAAAGCAGGCTGTTAAGTTTAGAAGTCAACTAAGCAGGGAGATTGTATTTTTTTGACGAATTTTAGGCCGCTTTTTTAGAAAAGGCAAATTTATACGAGCGGAGATCGGATGATGGCGCGTCTCTTCGGAACCGATGGCATTCGCGGGATTGCCAATACTGAACTTACACCTGAACTGGTGTATTCCATAGGTTTTGCCCATGGCTATCGGTTGCGTTCTAAGTTAGATGGCCGGCGGCCTCGCGTAGTGGTGGGAAGAGATACGCGCATAAGCGGGGCGCTGCTGGAAAGCAGCTATGCCGCCGGACTATGCGCTGCTGGGGCAGATGCGGTAATCTTAGGAGTGATCCCTACACCTGCGGTGGCCTGGTATGTGGTGCATGCTAAAGCCCAGGGAGGCGGGGTTATTTCGGCCAGCCATAATCCGGCCGCCGATAACGGTATTAAGCTGCTGGGCCCTCAGGGGTTTAAATTGCGCGATGAAGAAGAAGACGAGCTGGAAGCTTTATCCAAAAATATCACTGCTTTGGAGCGTCCCAGCGCTGGCGATGTAGGGCGAATTTATCACTGTGAGAGCGAAGCTGAAGACGCTTATGTCCAGTATCTCTTGAGCTTGGCTGAAGTTCGTCTGGACAAGACAAAAATAGTTCTCGACTGCGCCAATGGCGCGGCTCATAGCGTTGCTCCCCGGGTTTTTGCCGCCTTGGGGGCAGAATTGACAGTGCTCAATAACGCCCCTGATGGCCTGAATATCAATCGGGACTGTGGCTCGACACATCTAGAAGCGCTGCAGCAAAAAGTGTTAGAAACTCAGGCTCACTTTGGGCTGGCATTTGACGGCGATGCTGATCGCTGTTTGGCTGTCGATGAAAAAGGGAAAGTTATAGATGGCGATCCCCTGCTGCTGATTTTTGCCCGTTATCTGCGACAGAAGCAGCGCCTGAGCGCAGAATGCCTTGTAACTACGGTTATGGCCAATCTGGGCTTGGAAGAGGCCTTGCAGCGCGAGAATATTGACATGGTGCGCACAGGCGTTGGCGACCGTTATGTTTTGGCGGAAATGTTAAGGCGCGGCGCTAAATTGGGCGGCGAACAGTCAGGCCATATTATCTTCCTAGACTATGCGACTACCGGGGACGGTACGCTGACAGGCCTTATGCTTTCGCAGATACTGGCCCAGAGCTGCAAATCTCTGTCTGAATTAGCCGCAGACTGCCACAAAAAGCCGCAGCTTTTAGTCAATGTGCGCGTAAGGGACAAAAACAATTGGCGGGAAGCAACTGAAGTAGATGAGACTGTAAAGCGCATAGAAAACGCTCTGTCGGGCAGGGGGCGGCTATTGGTACGCCCTTCGGGAACGGAAAATCTTCTGCGCCTGATGGCTGAAGGGCCTGACAGCGAGGAGCTGGCTGAGCTGCTGCATAGTTTGCAGGCTGCGCTGGAAATGTACTGTCCTCCTGAAGCAGCAGGCGAGGCAGTGCGCAGTGCTTCAGACTTTTCTGAATGTGCTCTTAAGCTCGATAAAATAGCAGCGCATCTTAAGAAGGCCAAAGGCGCGGTAGCTAAGTTAGTTAAGATTGATGATTGGAACAGTACCTTGGCTGCTGCCAGCCAAGTGGCAGAATTGGCTCAGGAGTGTGCGAAGTGGGCTGCTGAGGGACGCCGTCAGGCGGCTGCTTGGGAGAAACGCGTCCACAGCGAGCGCGCGAGCAAACAGCGCGGCTTTGCGGCTGAATTGCGCGAGGAAGCTCAAAAAGCTGGTTTGGAAATGAGCACTATAACGCTTTCTCCTCCAGAATATCGGCTGGGTAAGTTTACAGTGCTGCTTAATTTTACCTCAGGTAAGGCGGAAATTCAGTATTGCCGTATGACAGCTGCTGAAACTGGCCTCAATGCGGCTGGCATTGTTGCAGCGATAAGAGATTTGGAAGATCAACTGAGCGGAGATAATTTTTCTGCAGAAAAATGCTTTGCCGAAATGCTCATAGCCTATAAGAGGCGCCTGATTTGGGAAGGCAAGGCTTTGGGAGAGCGCGTCAGTCTGGTGGATTTAGTCCCCGAAATGGCGTTTCAGCGTCAGCTGACAGAGCTGAAGGCCAAACGGCATTCCGCTAAACAGCGCCCTTATGACAAGATTCAGTTTGCTTGGGATCTGCTGAGGACCTGGCGCGAACTGCACGGCTTGGAATATCAGGGACGGCGTCTTAATTTAGGAACGGCTACCATCAATGCTACGAAAAACAAACAATCTGTATTATTTCTGGATGAGGGAGGTACTCACGGTCAATATTATCTGAGCGTGTGGTTTACCAAATAATAATTCCACTCAGTTATATAGAGAGAGAGTGAAGCAGAATATGGCGGATAAAAACTCGATAGACGTAAGAGTAGCCAACCACATCCTAAACCGTATGGGAGAGATCGGCCAGCCCCCCGAATATGGCATTCAGCTCATCAATGTGGGCAATGAGGAATATCTAGACGTCTTGCGCCGTGAATATCTGCACCGCCTTTTGACAGAGGCGCGCGGTTCGGCGTTTAAGTTAGTTCAGGGGTATTTTGGCGGCGGCAAAACCCATTTTCTGCACTGTGTGCGCGATTTAGCCTGGAATGAAAATTTTCTGACTGCCATGGTCAGCTTATCGCGGCAGGAATGTCCCTTTGACGACCCTCATTTGGTGTATAAAGCTGTGGCTGGGGCGCTGACGATGCCTCCTGCCGATGTTATGGGCATGGCTGTGCGCGGCCTGCCTGATGTCTTGCGCTGCTGGGCAGACAGTCATCTGGAAAATATGTCTGACGAGGCTTTCAATACCTGGTATAAAGGCACGGCGCTGCGCATTCCCGTGCGCAATCACAATTTTCGCCGGGCGGCAGCGGAGTTCTTGCGCGCTTACCGTCAGAATGACGTGCAGGGTGAAAGCATTTTAGAAGCCTGGCTGCATGGAGACAGCGTATCGCAGGCTGATTTGAAGCGTTACGGAGTGTATGGAATTATTGAGCGCTCCAACGCATTTCAGAGCCTGTGCAGTATGGCTCAGCTCTTCAAAGGTTACGGATTCCCAGGCGTAGTGCTGATGTTCGATGAAGTGGACCGCAATTTGTCTCTCATCTCCGGAAAAAAACTGCGCACTTGGGTAGATAATCTGCGTCAGGTAGTCGATATGTGCGGGGGATCGGAACTGCCCGGGGTTCTATTTCTGTATGCCGTGCCTCCGGAATTTATGCGCAATGTAGTACCAGAATATCCGGCTTTAGACCAGCGCCTGCAATGCCCGCTGTCGATGTCGCTGCGCAGCCCTCAGGCGGCGCTGATCGATTTGGAAAATCTCAGTTTGGAGCCTGGAGAACTGCTGAAAGCTATAGGGCTGAAATTGCTCGACGTCGCTCAGGTAGCTTGGGATTGGGAGTGCAACCGCGAGCTGCAGGAACGCAACGCCGCTGTCTTGGCAGAGTGTATGTCGCGTTTTATCTTTGAATCTGGGCATAGGCGTCAATTTGTAAAAGTATGGATATCTTTTTTGCAGACTCAGCGCTTGGGAGAAGAAAGCAGCTTAACGGCTGACGAAGCGGCCCGCCTGATTACCAATGATCGCAGCGGGGCCAGCGATCCCGAGGGCGAACTAGCGCCTGCTGTCGGATACAATGGTTCTGAAGATGCCTTTGATGAAGATTTTCGGGACTTTTAGGCCTTATTTTGTTCAGAATATTGCCAGTTTGACTAGAGGGAAAAATTACAGCTGCGGCAAAGGGAGGACCCAAGGTATGAATACTCAAGGGTCGCCAGGTGTTATGCTGACTCTTGTATAATATTTAGTGTAGCAATATTTGTATATGCTTAAGTGCCCGCTGTATATTGCTAATCATTATATCCAGCTTTGACTTTTAACTTTGATTGCTTTGATTGTTAAGATAGGGAGGTGTGCTGATGGCGTCCATTGGAGTAGGCGATTGGGTTGAACACGCGTCAGAAGGCATCGGCCAAGTGGAACGCATAACCTTCGGCGGCCGTTCGCTGATGGTGCGTTTTGAAAATCGCACCGGGCTGACGGTTATTCCTCTCTTTGAAGCTGTTAAAGTCAACAGCGATGGAACCCGCACTGGCCAGGTTCCCATACCTGTAGCTTCCCGCCGCGTGCGCACTATGCTGCCGCCGGGCAAGGAAGGCGAGCTTTTAGCTCTGCGTCTGGTGGAAGCTTTGCGCACCGGGGTGGCACCAGGACGCTGGGCGCATCTGTATTCTATTGGCCGCGATATGGAATTGGCTCTGGTAGACTGCGATTTACAGCAGTGCCGCGACGGAGGGGCAGTCCGCGTTTTTTTAGGAGATTACGGCACTGGCAAAACTCATATGCTCGACTTAGTACGGGAACGGGCGCTGCAGGATAATTATGTGGTGGCCCGCGCAGTCTTAGACGAAGTGGAAGTTTCGCCTAGCCATCCCCAGCGGGTGTACCGGGCGCTTATAGATGGTATTAGCTATCCCGACTGCGAAGACGCTGAAGGACTGTATCATTTATTTCAGCGCACTGTAGAACTGCATCGCCTGCAGAAAGCAGCTGATATGCCTGAGCGTGAGAAATGCTCTGCTGCTGAGAGTTGGGATAACGTAGATCAGGTGTGGCTGGCTAATTTGTTTTCCCGCGATAAAAACCGGCGTCATGAATATTTAACGCCGGCTTTGCAGTATTTCGAACGCTTGACTTCAGCTGAGCTGATAGGCAGCCCATACAGCGATGAGCTTATCGACCATTTGCTAAATTATATCGAGGGCCGTTCAGTTGTTTCGAATAAGGAACTAAATGACGCTTTACGTCAATTTACAGGCATTAATCCAGGCCATATTTTTGCGGTACGCGATCAGAAAACTTTAGCGCATTTATACGCATATATTTTGGGTGGTATTGCTGCTTTATCTAGGGCGGCAGGTTATACGGGCTTAGTGCTGCTGTTGGATGAAGCAGAAATGGCTGGTCTGCTCAGCTCGCAGGCCCAGGATTTAGCTACTTATCTTTTTGGCTATTACGCAGCTTCGGCGGTGGGCGCAGAAGGAGTGCGCTTTAATATAGATGAAGCGCCCCGCGGCGGCCAGCGCGTTCACCGCGCATTTCCTCCTGTATTTCGCACGCCTTCCAATATCTACTGCGTGTTTGCTATGACTAACGAAGAACGCGGCAAGCGCCTGCTGGAGAAGGTTATCAGTCAGTCCGCTTTTTGCGATTTAGCTCATATCCAGGCCGATGACTGCCGCAAATTGTGCCGTTCTCTGGTGGATTTGTATCTGATGGCTTATCCCGGTTTTACGTTAGGCGGAGATATTGAGAAGCCTATGGGAGATATGGTGTATCGGGGAGTCACCAACGGCAAATTTGCTACCCCGCGTTTAATCTTGAAATTTATTATTGAGACTTTGGATATGTCTCGGCTTTGCCGCAGCCAGATCGTCAGCTTTGTTACGGAATTCAGGGAAAGAATAGGTTAATTGATTTTGCGCGCCCTTCTGCGGAACACTTGGTATGCTTTTTTCGCGCATTATAGTTCTCTGCGCGCAATTCAAGAGCAGGCGATAGAGCCTATCCTGCAGGGATATTCGGTACTTTTAGCTTCGGCTACGGCCTCGGGAAAAACCGAAGCGTATATGGCTCCTCTTTGCGAGCGCTGGTTTGGCGATATGCGCCAGGGGATTCCTCGGGTAGTGGTGATCTGCCCTACTAAGGCTTTAACCAACGATTTGCATAGGCGTCTGGAAGCGCCTTGTGCTCGCTGCGGCATTAAAATTTGCCTGCGCACCGGTGATCATCCGCGCAGCATTGAAGGTGTCAAATGCGGAGTTTTGCTGACTACTCTGGAATCGTTTGATTCTATGCTAGCCCGGCATCCGCGTACTTTGACTACACTGCGGGCTGTGGTCGCCGATGAGCTGCACGTGCTCGAAGGCAGTGCCCGCGGTGACCAATTGGCTGTGCTGTTATCCCGTTTGGAAAAGATGGTGCTTTCCCTGCCCGGTGGGGAATTGCAGCGTTTGGCGGCTACGGCTACTATCGATAGCCATGAGCATGTGGCCGTTAAATATTTGGGAGAAAACGCTTTAATAGTGCAGGTTCCCCTGTCGCGCCCTATACGCATGTGGATGCTGAGCATGCCTCAGGTCAATACGGTTATACTGCGCGAAAAGCTGATGGAATATTGCCGGGATAATCATCTGCGCAAATTTTTGTTTTTCGTCCCTTCCCGGGCTTTGGCTGAACAGCTGGGCGGCGGTATGCGGGGATTGCCTCCTTTTGGCAATGCGGTTTTTGTCCATCACGGCAGTTTATCTACCGCAGAGCGTGAAAGAGTGGAGCGTTCGTTTTTGAATAGCCCGCACGCTTTATGTATTGCTACGAACACTCTTGAAGTGGGTATCGATATTGGCGATGTAGATATGGTGGTTTTGTGGGGCCCCCCAGCTGACGTGTCTTCGTTTATGCAGCGTTTGGGACGCGGCAACCGGCGCAGCGCTTATTGCCGGGTGCTGGCGGTCGTTAGCAACGAAGCCGAGCGCCTGCGTTTAATCCATATGCTGAAATGTGCGGAAAAACAGCAGCTGCTGGGCGATCAGCCGCCCTTTAGATTTTCGGTAGTCGTTCAGCAGGCGTTCTCTATGACGCTGCAAAACCCCAAGCGTTTTGTGACGGCTAAAGCGGTATGGAATCGTTTGCCGGCTTTTTTGCGCGAACAATATACCCGCGGGGATATAGAACGTCTTTTGGGGCATTTGTGCGAGGAAAAAATGTATGTGCGCGGTGCGGTCAGCGGCCATTATCTGCCCGCAGATGCTTTAGATACGATGCTTACTAGAGGGACTATGCATGGCAATATTTCCGCTGGGGGGTCACTTAGCGAAATGCGCATCGTCGATGAAGCCACTGGGCGTACGCTGGGAGTTGCTGAGCGTGATATGACTGGAAAAATTCCTCAGAAAATGAGGTTTGCTGGGCGTTCGCTGCAGACGGTTTCCCGCTTGGATGACAACACTTTACTTGTGCGCAGCACTGATGATGCCGTTCCGGTTTTCCCCAGTAAGGGGAGCGCTCCAGTTTCTTACGCTTTAGCTTGGGATTTTGCGGGGTATCTAAACTTAGATGCCCGTATTTTGCCATATTATATAGGCGACAAATATACTTATGTGGGGCATTTTTTAGGTACGCGTCTGGGGACCTTGCTGGCTTCGTTTCTTCAAGACTATCTAGGCACAGTAAAAGCAGGTCCCTTTGTACTGCGTTTTAAAAACGGTTTTAATTTGCAAGATGTGGATATTACGCCTTATAAGGTGCAAAAATCAATCTTTCGCCATGCGCGCAGTTTGACAAAATTGCTGGAATTGGGGCCTTGGGCTTATTTGCTTCCAGAGGATATGCTGCATGAAGAACTGCTGAAGCATTCTAATTACAAGCTTCTCTGCGAAAATATGCAGCAGCGCCGCCCCTTGGAGGTTTCGGATCAGCTAGGCGAGCTGTTTCATCAGCTTTTAGAAAAATGAATAAGCAGATTTGCCGGTTACAAAAAAGTGCCTAGGGAAGCTCTTTCAGCATTTTAGGCGCGAAGTGCAAATAGTCAGCAGAGATCAGACGGTATTGAATACCGTTATGCTCGAGATCGAAGCGCTGAGCATCGAAATGGGGCTGGTGAAGGTGGCCGTAAACGCATAAATCAATGTGCGCTTCTTCTAAAATGCGCGTGAATTCTGTATCCAGCTGATTATAGAACAGCGGAGGATAGTGGAACATGGCGATGCGGTACTCGGCAGCGGGGTCCAAAGCCTTAACAGCTAAGCGCAGGCGCGCTAATTCACGCTCATAAATTTTTTGATCCTGGGCGTCAAATTCATCGGAGCCGGGCAAAGGCCAGCCCCGCGTTCCGCAAATGGACAGCTTATTAAACGTTACGGCGTCATTTTGCACAAAGTTTAGGCGCGGATACGCTTTGCGCATTTTGCCTATGCTCTGCCACCAATAATCGTGATTGCCTCTGGTTAATACGATCTGTCCGGGCAAGCCGCTGAGCCACTGTAAATCTTGGGAGGCCTCCTCGGGGCGCAGCCCCCAAGAAATGTCGCCGCTGACTAGTACTGCGTCCTCAGGGGCAATCTGTTCGCGCCAGCTCTGCGCGATTTTGTTCCAATGCTGAAACCAATGCGCACCGAAGACATCCATGCTCTTATTGGTTACGCTGAACGATAAGTGCAGATCACTGATGCCGAAAACTCGCATGTTATTTGATGCTCAGCAGTTCTACGTCAAAATTTAAAGTGGCGTTAGGAGGCACCGGCCCGGCCCCTTTATCGCCGTAGGCTAAATCTGGAGGTATGACCAAATGGCGCTTTTCGCCGGGTTTCATCCCGGCTACACCCTGCTCCCAGCCCTCAATGACCATGCCTTTGCCCAAAGAAAATTCGAAGGGCTCTTGGCGTTCGTAGCTGGAATCGAAGACTGTGCCGTCGTTTAAGGTGCCTTTATAGTGAACGGTTACTGTATCTCCGGCTTTGCAGGGCTGACCTTGACCCTCTTTAATTTTGGTGTATTTCAAGCCAGACGGCAGAGATGTTTTTTGGCCTTCGGGTATCTGCACGTCAGGGAGATCGGCTGCAGTCTGAGCTGGTGCCTTGCTGTCTGCGGCAGCTGGCGAGCTGTCTTGAGAAGGAGATGAATCCGGCTGCGGCTTGGCGCCGTTGCCCTGGCTGCAGAACTCTAAATTTTTCTGAGCGCGCTCTAAGGCATTCTGTAATGATAATAGGCAGATTCCGGGGTATTGTTCTTCAGCCTGAACTTCGCGGAGCATGGCCTGTATTTGGGGAATCTGTTCCTGCAGGGCGGGAATATCTTTATGCTGGGGCAAATCCTTAAATAAAGCTATGAGCGCTTTGTCGAGTTTCAGCATTTTTGCTGAAGGATTAAGCCTTTGCTGGGTAAGGTAATTGCCGAGATAATTGAGTTCGAAACCTATGAGCTGAGCGCAGTAAATGAGGTCCTGGTCGGGGATATTGGAGCGTTCCCGCAAAGGGGCCGATATATCGATGATGCTTTGCAGAGAAGCTGTCAGCTCAGGACAGCTGTCGGCCGCTTTAAACTGTTTCAGATCGGTCAGGAAAGTCTGCGCGGCTTGATGGGCTTCCTGAATGGGGCGGGGTGGGTCGTTGAGAGAAAAAACCAGAGTTTGCAGATCGATGAGCACGATCTCCATCTGGTTAGTATTAGCCAATTTGATCTTTTGGCTGTCTAGGTCATTTAAGAGCTGGGAAAGCTGGGGGCTGAGCTGTTCGGTGATTTTTTCGCGAAATTTGCTCCATTCTTCGGGATAATGGAGCTGGTTGGAGATGGGCATGGCGTATTTATTGACGACTACCAGCTGCTGGTCGATCTTGGGCTGCTGGTTCTGGGCGCAGGCCGTCAATAATAAAGCGCTCATCAATAGCGCTGGAAGCCATTTTTTCATAATCTTTTTCTCCGTAACGATCGTGCCGGGATTAGCTGGGTGAGCTTTCCACCATAGTTATATTGTGATATAAAGATAAACTATTTAACTTCTCAATTAGTAATGATTATCCTGTGCTGAACTATACTTTTGCGGAAGACGTCTAAAGGAATTATATGTCGTATAAAAAACGCTTATACTAACTTATACTAAGTGAGTGCTATACTAAGTGAGTAACGCCGTTTAATTAGCGATTAGCTTAATGTTGTTTAGTTGGCAATTAGCTAACCTGCGAACTATCTGACTTCCCCTCAAGCTCTGCGAAGCAGCCTTGGCGCGGAAGCAGGGGTGATCTATAACCTGTTCGCGAAACACTGACTAAATGACATTGACTAAGGTGAGGTAGCGAATGAAAATTGCGAATTTTTTAAGTATGGCAGCAGTGGGGGCAGGGCTGCTTTTCATGCCCGTAGGCGTATGTGCCTGCGCTAATAACTTACAGGGCGGCTTAATGGCTATGGCCGCTGGTGACGGAGGCCAGACTGACCGAACTGACACGAGTTCGGAAGAAGATAGCTCACAGCCTCAAGAGGAAAAAATGGAACAGCAGGAATACGATAAATCCAAGTTTGATATGAAGCTAAATCGGCGTCTGCGTGAGCATCCAATCGATGCGGATAACGGCAGCGCCATGGTGCGCGTAACCGCAAAAACGACCGATCGCGGCGCGGAAATGAAGCAATTTTTGCAGAATAACGGCGGCATTATGGGGTCCTGTCACGGCAGTATTGTCACTGCGCAGATACCCTACCGCTCTCTGCCTGGGCTTAGCCGCCTAGCGACGGTAACGCGCATCGAAGGCGATGTAATGCTATGGCCGCACGATAAATAGTATCTTTTTGCCAAATTCTATGCGCCGTTTTAGCGGAAAGCTGTAAAGTTTTGGGTGACGCTGACAATAATAATACCGCTCTGTGAACTAAGCCAGCAGAGCGGTATTATTGTCACGGATTAAATTAAAAGGAAAAGGCAAACTTCTAATCCGGTTTATTTGGCGTAATAGACCGAATATGATGCTTCTGGAGCAACCGCTTGCAGCAAAGCTTTCGTATTCCACTCTTGAGTGACTATGCCGCTGGCGGTTTCAACTAAGGCTAGCTCTGCGATGTCCTTGGGGTTTTCACCTCCGGCAATGGCGGCTATAATAGCCATCTGCAGAGGAGGCAAGGTGGGGTTGAAAGCTGCGTTTTCGGCATACCAGCCTTGGTATGTCCGGCCGTTTTCCAAGCGTATGGCTACGCCGGAGGGCGAGTTGGAGTAAGGCGCATAACTCTTGTTGGCGGCATCCAGGGCCAGTTCTACCAATTCACCTGGAATTTTATCCATTTGCAAGGGAGCGCACTGACTGGCCATTAGGCCTGCGTCGATGCCTAAATCGTGGGGACCGAAATCGCGCGGCAGTAAGACGGACAGAGGCGTCGGCGCTTTTTCGGGAATGAAAACAGTAAGGTCTTTGCCTCCTTGAATCTCATTGAGGAACTGACGGCAATGGCCACAGGGCTCGGCAGATACCGCTAAGGCCAGCAGGCCTTTTTCACCATGGAGCAGAGCATTGCTGGTAGCAAACTGCTCGCTGTGCACGGTCTGGCCTAAAGGCTGGCGGGCAAATTCCAAATTCATTCCTAAATACAGATCGCCGCTCAGACCCATAGCGCAGGAGCCGACAATATAATTGGATACCGGAATGTAAACATCGTAAGAGCGCGCTATGGGAACTAGTTCCATCATGAGCTGGGGAACGGAAATTTCCAAGGCATCAGCCAACTCTTTGGCGCGGCCGGCTTTTATGTGGAAAGGAGTGGAAGGAAGTAAAGACTGCAGTTTCTGGCCCAGTACTTCGTGAGGCGGAGTTACCTGAACGTCTTTATTTAGGAGACCTGTCTTGTCCATATTATGGCTCCTTTGCAAATTTTGGGGATTTATTTTAGCACAATAATTGTGATTGTGCAAGTA
Organism: bacterium; assembly: GCA_030535355.1. Lineage (GTDB taxonomy): Bacteria > Vulcanimicrobiota > Xenobia > Xenobiales > Xenobiaceae > JAFSXO01. Next base: position 36,315 of record JAUNIO010000016.1, read on the forward strand.
TGACGGCCGCAAAAAAGGCTGTTTTCGTTGCGCGGCGAAATTCTTGCTGTTATACGGCGAAATTCTTTATCAGTATATTGCGTGAATATCTGAGAAATCTCTGAGAAATATTTATGCAGCCTTTGGGAATTTAAGGAAATAATTTGAGGAATTTATTTAGGAATTTAGTATGTCTTGGAATTTAATTGCCAACGCTGACCACCGCAAAGCTAGGGAAACTGTGTTGCTGGCTCCGGCGGCGGGCGGAGACTTGCGCGTGGCTTTGGGGTATCCCAACGTCTATAGCGTGGGGATGTCCAACTTGGGTATGCAGGTTATTTACGGCTTGTTCAACGGCCTGCCCGGAGTTTCTTGCGAGCGTTTTTTTCTGCCTGACGAAAGTGAAGAACAGGTGTACCGCCAATGTGGCCGCCGCCTTTTTACGCTGGAAAGCCAGCGTCCGCTTTGCGAATTCGATGTAGTGGCTTTTACCGTAGCCTATGAGCACGACTACGTCAATCTGGTGAACATACTGGATTTGTCCGGAATACCTCTGCGCAGTTCGCAAAGGGGAGAACAGCATTCCTTTGTGCTGGTGGGCGGCCCTATAACCATGCTCAATCCCGAACCCATAGCGGATTTCGTGGATGCTTTCTGTGTAGGGGAGGGCGAAGACGTGGTGGCGCCTTTGGCAGAAGTGCTGCGCCGCTATAGGGGACGCTGGCGCAGCGAAGACTGCCTGCAGGCGATCAGCCGGGTCGCTGGCATGTATGTGCCTTCGCTTTGGGAACCTCAGTACGAGCGGGGACGAGTTTGCGGGTGGCGCAGCCGTGCCGAAGGCAAGGGTGATTATTTGCTTGCGGCTCAGGAAGCGGATATAAAGTCTGAGCCGGAACAGGAATTGTACTTGGCTGACCGCAGCGGGGCTGTGGTGGAGCGGCACTGCATGGATTCCCAGCTTTTCCAGCAAACCGTATCTGCTTCGCATATCCTGACCGAAGATACGGAATTGGGATATTCTGGCCTGATGGAGATATCCCGGGGATGTTTTTTTTCCTGCCGCTTCTGCACTGTGGGCTATTCTTACACCGGAGTGCGCTGGAAACCGCTGGAAACAGTTTGGGAGGGGGTAGAGCGCCTGAGGCCCTATACCAAAAAATTAGGGCTTATTTCGGCAGCGGTGGGCAATTATCCGCAGATTGAAGAACTGTGCGCTAGACTGCGGCAAAATAAATTCTCTGTGGCTTTTTCCTCTCTGCGCGTGGATCAGCTGCCCGATTGTCTGCTGCAGACTTTGGTCGCAGGCGGAGCGAGGACGCTGACTCTGGCACCAGAAGTGGGTTCCAATGAATTGCGCCGTTCCATCAACAAGCTGTTCAGCGATGAACAGTATCTGCAAACAGTAGAACGGGCTTTTCGGGCCGGAATCAAGAATGTGCGCATGTACGCCATGCTGGGGCTTCCTGGAGAGCGTCTGGAGCACTTAGATGCTTTGGCGGATTTAGCAAGACGCACTCGCGAGGTGCAGATAGCCTGCGGCTGCGCTGGCGGGAAGATTACTTTATCAGCTGGGCAGTTTATTCCCAAACCCATGACTCCGTATCAGTGGAGCCCCATGCTCGAACGCGCTCAGGCAGATAAACGGTTTGTCTATTTAGAGAGGGCTTTAGGCAAAATCGGCGGAGTGCACTATGCGGGGGAATCGTCGAAATGGGCCTTAATCCAGGGACTGTTAGCTCGTGGTGACCGGCGTTTTAGCCTGGTTCTGGAAAATGTTTACCGCGATCCCAGTTTTTCCCGCTGGAAGCAGGCTGTTAAGGCGGCAGGGCTGAATTGGCGTGACGAGGCTTATAGAGAGCGCGGCGAACGGGAATGTTTGCCCTGGGATCATTTGGGAGGGCGTCTTTACAAGCGGGCGCTGAGCCGGGAACGCCGCCGGGCAGCTACAGCACTCGGGCTCGGAGAGAACGGCGGGGGGGATAACGGGGCCTCCTAAGGAACAGCATAAGAACCACATAATTATGTGTAGCTTGTATGCAGGCGTGGACGCGGCGATAATTGTATATAAGTCGAGCTTCTCAATGCCGCTGACTCTTAAGTTAACGGCATTGCATATAGACGGCATGGCATATAGACTTGGGGAGGAAAACGGCGATGGCAGATTATGAACTGGCTGGGCGCAGGGTGCGCTCTTTGAGCGATAGGGCCGGAGACTGCGGCCAGGGCGATTTTTCTGTGCAGGTGGGGGCTGATTTGGTCAGCGCGGAACTCATAGGCCGGGTCTTGGGCAGGGAAACTGAGCGCTTTACGGTTCAGTACATTTCCTTTAGCAATATTCCGATTCCTCATGGCTGCTCGACGCGGATTGGCGGGGTCAGCAGCGGAGCTTATGAATCTCTAAATATCGGGCAGTCAACGGCTGACGCGCCCAGCTATGTGCACGAAAATAGGCGCCGCCTGGGCATGGCTGTGGGGGTAATGCCGGTTTCTCTGCTCGACATGAATCACGGCACGCGCGTGGTGCGCTTCGATCAGCTGCCGCGCGGGCTGCACAAAGGCGATGCCTGTATTACAAATGTGCCGGGCTTACCGCTGATGATCACCACTGCCGATTGTGTGCCCTTGATCATGTACGATACCGTCCATAAAGCTGTGGGGCTTACTCACGCGGGCTGGCGGGGAACTGTGGCTAAGATAAGCCAATACACGCTACAGGCTATGCACGATAACTACGGCACCGATCCTGCAGATGTGCAGGCCGCAGTTGGCCCTTCGATTGGGCCGTGCTGCTTTGAAGTTGGCCCAGAGGTAGCCGAGCAGTTTCGGGAAGCTTTTCCACAGCAGAAATCATTGATAATAGAACATTTAATGTTAAAATCTCAGCAGGAATTGTTACAAAAAAAAGAGAATATTTTAAAGTTATACATCAATTTGTGGCGAGCTAATTTGCTGACTTTGTTAGAAGCGGGTATTCCGGCGGGCAATATACGCTTTAGCGGACTATGTACGATGTGTAATCGCGGTTTGTTTTATTCTTATCGCCGCGATCAGCGGGTTACCGGTCGTATAGCCACTTTGGCGATGTTGCCTGAATAATCGATCACAGGGGGGAGGCCACCGTGGCTAACGAGAGTGTTCTGGTCGTAGATGATGAAGCTAATATCGTAGAATTGATAACTTATAATTTAGAGAACGAGGGATTTAAAGTATTTAAGGCTTACAACGGCAAGGGTGCTTTAGAATGTATAGCGCAGAATAATCCTGACTTGGTCATTTTAGACGTTATGATACCTCAGATGAACGGTTTTGACGTGGTCAAGCAGCTGCGCCAGGAGGGCAATAAGGTCGCGGTTATTCTGGCTACGGCCAAGGGCGAGGAAATCGATAAAATTTTGGGCCTAGAGCTGGGGGCTGATGATTACGTCTCTAAGCCTTTTTCTCCCCGGGAGCTGATCGCCCGGGTTAAGGCTGTGCTGCGGCGCACTAAGGCTAAAAAAGAAGAGCAGGATGAAATTTCGTTTGGAAGTCTAGTTATAAATTTAGTGCGCCATGAAGTGCGCAAAGAAGGGGTTTTGGTGGAATTAAAACCCAAAGAATTTGAGCTTCTGAAACTGATGGCCACCAACCCTGGAAAGGTCTTTTCCCGCGATTATCTGCTGGAGCAGCTGTGGGGATACGATTATATGGGCGATACGCGCACGGTAGATGTGCACATGCGCCGCCTGCGTCAGAAAATTGAAGACAATCCTTCGGAACCGCGCCAGCTGAAAACAGTGCACGGCGTGGGCTATAAGTTTCATTACGATGAGGACGGCGATGCTGCCAGCCGCCGCGATAGGGCTGTTGACGAATAAGGCCGCTTTTAGACTGTTGGAGAAGCGAAGTTTAACGTGTGTTATGCGCCAGCTTGTGCGCAGGCATAAGCGTGGCGATAATTGTATATGAGTCAACATCTCCAACGCCGTTGAGCTTACTGTAACGGCATTGGGTAAGAGGGGAGAAGGGGTAGTATGCCGCCACGTATTGAAGGACAGCTTTCCGATGCTCTTATAAAAGGTCTCAGCGATCCCGCCATCGGTATCGATCGTGTAGGCATGGTGCGGGTTTTTAATGATGAGGCTGGTGTTGCGCTAGGAATTAAACCCGAAGACGCGATAGGCCGCAAGGTGTGGGAAGTGGTGACCGTTTCCGAACTGTCGCGGGCATTTATGGCTCAGATTAAAGACAGCAACCCTGTGACCGTAGAACAGGTTATGGTCTTTCCCAATAACCGCTTATTCGCCGTGAAAGTTCAAGCGGTGCGCACCGATAAAGGGCGCAATTTAGGCGCAGTGGCTGTGCTGCGCGACATGGCGGGAATTCAGAAGATTGAACGCGGCATAGATCAGATCATGTCCGATCTCAACCGCAGTATTTCAGCGCCTTTAACCGCTATCAAGGGATGTGTGGAAACCCTTTTGGAAGGCGCATACAATGATCGCACTATCACTCATCGCTTTCTGCAGATGATTAACGATGAAGCTAACCGTTTGGTGCGTTTGGTGATGACGTTAGAACGTTCGCTGGCGGACGAATCGGCGCATAAGCTTAATAAAACTAAATGCCGCTTAGAGGATTTGGTGCGCAGCGTGATCGATATGTTCGTCAAAGTCGCGGAAAACCATCACGTTAGCCTTGCCGTGGAGTTTCCGGAAAATCTGCCCTGGGTGGAAGTGGACCGGGCTCTTTTGAACAAAGCTTTGGTTAATTTGGTAGATAATGCCGTGCGCTATACCGGTATAAATAACCAGGGGCAGATTGTTATTACTCTGTCGCAGCGGGAGCGCACAGTGGTCATTGAAGTTAAAGACAACGGCATAGGCATTCCTCCAGAAGAGCGCGAGCGCATTTTTGAGCGCTTTTATCGCGGCAGCGACGAAAAGGTTGCTAATTTGGGAGGCATAGGCTTAGGATTGCCGGTAGCTGCCGACATTGTTAAGGCCCATGGCGGTACTATTGAAGTCAGCAGCGAGGAAGGGCAGGGATCGACCTTTACAGTGGTGCTTCCCATACGTTAGAATCGTCTTTAGCAGCGCTGAAGTTACCGATTTGGCGCTGTTTTCTATTTGTCAGCTGTCTTATGAGCCGCAGATTATGAGGCGGTTTCCAGCTGAATCCTCTCCCAAAAGGAGGGGGTAAAGCCGCGTCTGCGGCCTGGCAATTACTTTACAGCAATTACTTTATAGATAGGAGCTGCTCTGTATGACCGATGAAAAGACTGTCGATTTAGGCAAACCGTTTAAATACGAATGGTTTGGCGTCGGCGACATCAATGGCTTTTTCGGGATCATGTTCGATAATGTCACCGTACTGGCGTTTTTGGCAACTATCCTGATAGTCTTTTTTGATATGCCCAAAGACATAGTGATGACGAAGATGTTTCCCGGCACGGCCTTCGGCGTGCTGGTTGGCGATCTCGTTTATTCCTGGACGGCTTTTCGGCTGGCTAACCGCACCAAAAAGCACGTAACGGCGATGCCGCTGGGCTTGGATACTCCTTCCACCATCGGTATTGCTTTCGCGGTTTTGGGCCCGGCCTATAAGGGCTATTTGGAACAGGGTATGACTCCGCATGACGCGGGTATGCAGACCTGGTATTTGGGCATGGCCACCATGATTTACGTGGGCATTTTCAAAACCATTTTTTCCTTCTTCGGCAACTGGCTGATGAAAGTCGTGCCTCAGGCCGGTTTGTTAGGCTCTTTGGCCGGCGTAGGCCTGGCGCTGCTGGGCTTTGGCCCTACGGTAGAAATTATGAGCGCTCCGGTCATCGGCATGGTGGCTTTGGGCATTCTGCTCTACAACATGGTCGCTGGCATTAAATTGCCTTTTAACATCCCCGGCGTTTTTGCGTCGGTAGTGGTGGGAACGATTCTGTACTACGTGCTCGGTCCTTTGGGTCTGGCTGGAGTGCAGTATCAGTCGCCTACGGCTTCAGCGCTGTCCTTTAATCTGCCCTGGCCGTCGTTGGGCTTTATTGCAGGGTTAAAAGATGGCCTGCAGTATTTGCCTGTGGCTATACCGTTTGCCATTCTGACCGTAGTGGGCGGCATTAACGTTACAGAAAGCGCCCGTTTGGCTGGGGATGAATACGATACCCGCGAGGTTTTGCTTGTCGAAGCTATTGCTACTTTAGTCGCTGGCGTCTGCGGGGGCGTGGCCCAGTCCACTCCTTATATCGGCCAGCCGGCTTTCAAGGAAATGGGCAGCCGCAGCGGTTATACCATCCTTACCGGTTTGGTGGTGGGTATCGGCGGTATGATGGGCATTATCGGCTTTATCGTCGATGTGATTCCCGCGGCCTGTTTAGCCCCGATTTTGGTCTTTGTGGCTTTGAACATTATCTGCCAGGCTTTCACAGCCTGCCCGGCCAAATATGGCCCGGCGGTGGCTTTTGCTTTCTTCCCCAACGTAGCCCGCGCGGTCTGGATTAAGATTAACGAGCTGCCCAAGGATGTGTTCGAGCAGACTCCTAAGTTCTTCAACGAGCATTTTGTGACCATGGTCATGTGCAACGGCTTTATCTTAACGGCTATGCTCTGGGGAGCTTTCCTGTCGCTGATGATCGACCGCAAATTCAAACTGTCGGCCTGCTATCTGCTGATTTTAGCTTTCCTGTCCTTCTTTGGCATCATTCACTCGGTATGCCCCAACGGCAATATGTATTTGCCCTGGCACTTGGAGACCGCATATCAGATGAATGCCGCGTATCAGTTCTCGCTGGGATATTTGGTTCTGGGCGTACTGATTTTCGTTCTGTCGTTCAGCAAGGAGGCCCAGGAAATTCCCGCTGAGCCTGCCGTATAGGCCTTGCAGTTATTATTCATAAACCGTTTAGCATTTTTTTGCTGAACGGTTTATTTTTTGGAAGTATAGTGAGCGGCCAACGCAGTTTGGGCGCTTGCTATCAACTGACGAATATGCTTTAACATTAGCTATTATGCAAATAATAACGTGTCGCAAAACGCTGCAACAAGCATATTTGACGGCTGCAAAGTATATGATATAATTGCAACTTGTTTGCAAGCGCAAAAAGCTTTTTCGCTTTTGCCCGTGACCGTGCCTGTGTACCAGCGCATCGTAAATTGGCTGCTCTTGGGCCATTGTTGTTAGTGGCCGTTCATAGCAAGCCTCTCAAAGGAGCTGTTCCTCAACCATTATGTCCGATATTCCCTATAAGATTTATTTAGACGAAAACGAGATGCCCCAGGCCTGGCTGAATCTGCAGGCCTGTCTGCCGGAGCCTCTGGACCCTATGCTCAATCCGCAGACGAAACAGCCGGTCAGCGCCGCCGATATGGAACCGGTTTTCTGCCATGAAGCCGTTCTCCAGGAATTTAACACTACCGATAAGTTTATTCCCATTCCCCAAAGCGTGCGCGATTTCTATGTGATGTACCGCCCTTCGCCGCTGGTGCGCGCCTATAATTTGGAAAAATATTTGCAGACGCCTGCGGAAATTTATTATAAATTCGAGGGCACCAATACTTCTGGCAGCCATAAGCTGAATTCAGCGGTGGCTCAGGCTTATTTTGCCAAACAGCAGGGGCTGACCTCGCTGACCACGGAGACCGGCGCGGGGCAATGGGGCACGGCGCTGTCCATGGCCTGCGGATTCTACGATCTGAAGCTTACGGTGTTTATGGTCAAGGTCTCTTCAGAACAGAAACCTTATCGCAAGGCGGTTATGGAGACTTATGGCGCTAAAGTAATTCCTTCTCCTTCGGAAACTACGCAGATCGGGCGTCAGATTTTGCGCGAGCATCCCGGTACCGGCGGCAGTTTGGGCTGTGCCGTATCTGAGGCTATGGAAGTGGCTTTGCATACGGAAAACTGCCGCTATGCTTTGGGCAGTGTGATGAATCACGTTATCCTGCATCAGACCATTATCGGTTTGGAATGTCAGAAGGCTATGCAGAAGTACGATATCTATCCCGACGTGGTGGTCGGATGCATCGGCGGAGGCTCCAACTTTGGCGGTTTAATTGCTCCGTTTGCAGTGGATAAGATCGCGGGGGAGCGCGAGGTGCGCCTGCTGGCGGTAGAGCCGGCCAGCTGCCCATCGCTGACGCGCGGGAAATTTGCTTACGACTTCGGAGATACCGGGCGCATGACTCCGCTGATGAAGATGTACACGCTGGGCAGCGGTTTTATTCCTTCCCCCAGCCACGCGGGAGGCCTGCGCTATCACGGCATGAATCCCATCGTTTCCAAACTGTATAATATGGGATATATCGACGCGGTCAGTTATTCGCAGCTGAAGGTTTTTGAGGCAGCGAAACTGTTTGCCCGTTTAGAAGGTTATTTGCCGGCCCCGGAGAGCAGCCACGCCATCCGCGCTGCCATAGACGAGGCGGTTAAATGCCGCGAAAAGGGCGAGAAGAAGAGAATTCTGGTCGGGGTAACCGGTACGGGATATTTCGATTTGGCGGCTTATCAGGCCTATAATTCCGGTTCGATGGAAGACGGCCAGCTCAGCGAGGAAGAGTTGCGCAGTGGTCTGGCTGGAGTGCCAAAAGTGTAAGCATTTCTGAGCAGTTACCCCGCTTTCTATTAAGCGGGCAGCTGCTCAAATGTGTTGATGTTCGGTAAAAAGATGTTACAATTAGTTAACATATTTTAGGCGCGATAGGCGTAATTTATGATGTGTATAAGCAAGTGGATGTCACATGAAGGTGTGCTTCTTTTAACCTTGAATATACATTGCAGTCAGGAACTCGATTCTAGAGTTGCCTAGGTTTTATGGAGTGATAATAGTTCTTGTATCAGGATAAGCAACTAGTTTGCGCGGATTGTGGCGCAGAATTTGTATTCACTGCTGGTGAGCAGGAATTCCATGCTTCTAAGGGTTTTACCAGCGAACCGCGCCGTTGTCCCGCCTGTCGGGCCAAGCGCAAGAGTGCCATTGGCGGGGCAGTTCGTCCCGAGAATAATGACAATGCGGCTCCTCCGCGCCCTGCGCGTCCCATGTATGACGCCGTCTGTGCTGAATGCGGCAAAACCACCAAAGTCCCCTTCCAGCCGACAGGCTCCCGACCCGTTTACTGTTCAGACTGCTATCACACCAAAGGTGCTGCTGGCGGTCCCCGTCCTTCTGAATCTGCCCTTCCTTCTGGCGGCGGTTCCTTCTCGCGTCCTTCCGGCGGCGCTGCGCCTAAGCCTGCAGGCACCCGCTCTTTTGGGGGGGGACGTGCGGAATCGCGTCCTTCCGGACCGCGCGAGAGCAGTTTCGATTCCTTTGATTTCAGCGATTTCGGCGGTGATCCTTACGGCGCCCCTAATTCGGGACGCGGTGGCCGCAAACGCAACAATAAGCGCGAAAACAAAGAGCGCAGCCGCAAAGAAGGCGGAGGAGGCCGTCCTAAAGGGCGCTATTTCGACGATGATGACGACGAAATGTATTACTAATTGCTGATTAGCCTCAGCGCCTAAAATAATACGCTAAGCCAGAAATGCAGCTTCTGCTTAGCGTATTATTTTATATTCTAAAGTATTAATATAATTGAGTTTTATAATTGAGTTAGCGATTAGCTAACCTGAAAACTATCTGTGCGCTGGTCAGCCGTGCGGCAGCAGGGAGAGGTTGCCGTGGCTCGCGCCTAGCTTACTCACGGGACGGGCGTTCCCTGCCCGCAGGCAGGGAACGGTAAGGCTAGAGAACTACGGTGGCTATATATTCGGTATCTTCAGCGGCGGCGATGCCCGGATCCGCTACTGTTAACTTTCCGCCGGCCATGTGCATGAAATGGCAGATTGCTATGCCTATATCGATCCTTTGCACATCCCAGGCGAATCTGCCGGCAAAGCCCGGTTCATGTTGTTCATAAAAATGATAGGCTTGTCCGTCTTTAACGATGCGCCAGGGCTGCATATTGACGGCAGAGGGGGCTAAGCGCACCGCTTCCAGCTTTTCAGCGGCAGCTTCAGCTGCGTTCAGGGGCGTTTGGAAATTGCCCTCAAAAAATAGTTCGGCTGCGGGTTTGCGTTCATCAGCCTTGATCATTTGGCGCATTTTGCTCTCTTTTTCGGACAGCTGCGCGGCAGGGTAGCCCAGCGGGCTGACGCAGTACATTCTCTCGCCGTCTTTGGTTTTGGCCGCATTTTCAAAAAGATTGCGGTCCATGGTGCCGCCGATCCAAGTTGTGCCAATGCCCAGGGACCAGGCGCAGAGCACCATCTTTTCAAAGGAATAGCCGTAGGCCTCTTCGCTGTGGGAAACTAGGGGGGCTTTGGCGGCTATATAGAGCGTATCTCCGGCGATGACTGGGCTGGATAGACCGTATTCTTGGGCATCGAGCAAAAGAAACTCCACAGGGATATCGTAAGGGTTGCGGATGGTCTCGAGATAGGCGCAGAGGCTGGCGCGGTGTTCGGGAGAAATCATCCGGCCGTCAAAAGTGCGGACGCTTCTGCGCGTCTTAATTATTTCCAACTGGTTCATTTAGTTTGGCCTCCGTAGGCTATGGTTAGTTATTTTCAGCGGCGTTTAACGACTTCTTCAGCGCGGCGCCTACCTTAAAAGCGTCTGACATGCGCTGGCCTATGCCGAAATAGGCGAATTCTTCTTCGTCGTAGATGATCGGCTGCATTTTCTCTAAGAGGATGCGGTTATTCTCGTTAAGGATGTTTTCCTCGGCCAGGATATTCTTCACTTCCCCGGTCAGCTGGGTATGGCTGCCCACGGTAACGCTATGCACTAATTTACACTCCAAAGTCAGCGGTAGCTCATTGATGATCGGAGCGTGGACGGTTCTGGCTTTTGTGACGGTGAAGCCGATATTCTTAAGCTTATCGGTATTATAACCGGATTCCACTCCCAGATAATCAGCTTCTTTGATCTGCGCTGTGCTGGGAAAGCCCACGGTAAAGGTTTGGCTGGCTAAAATGCTCTGCAGGGTTTTGCGCTTTTGGGTGGCGTTGATGGCGATGGTGACGCAGGGGGGAACGTGGCTGCTTACCATATAAAAAGCTAAGGTGCAGGCATCGGCTCGACCGTTCTGACCGTAAGCCGTAGCGATAACGGTGGCGGTAAAATAGCAGATAGTCATGGGAACCTCGCTGGTAGTTTTGGGCGAACACAATAAAGTGCGCAGTGTGTGCAGTGCCGTTGTTTTATAATTACTGTATAGCATTTGTACATAGGCAGCTGGGTTCCTGGATAAGAAAAGGGCTGCCAGCAGGTGCGGCAGCCCTTAGTTTGCGTTCGGTGAGCTGTTAGCTTAGATATTTTTGTCTATACGCTGGGCGCAATGCCCTAGTCGTTCAAAATCGGCGGATTGGCTCCGGTGCGGCAGATACCGGCACCGGGATAGGGGTCCTGGCCCGTGTTGGCCTTACGCAGGTAGGCCTCGCGGTCGGTATCGGAGAGAGAACTGTCGTCATAAGCCAGGCGCTGATAGGCTTTCAGGCAGCCGTTGGCGGCGGCTTGCCTGCACCAAAACACAGCTTTGGCCTTATCTATGGGGACTACATATTCCATGCCGTCGCCAAAGCTGTACATTTGTCCCAATTCCATCATGGCGTAAACGTCGCCGTTGTTGGCGGCCCGCTCCATCCAATAGAGACATTCGCGCAGATTGCGCTCGCAGCCGATGGGGCACATATAACAGTAAGCCAGACAGCGCTGGGCGGTGGGGCTGCCGTTATTGGCGGCCTTGGCAAACCACTTGAAGGCGTCTTTGTTGGAGGGCTGGGTTAAATCATCCGAATAGTACAAACGCCCTAAGGCCAGCTGGGCGGAGACGCTGCCATTGGCGGCGGCTTTGTTGTACCACTTCATGGCGCTGGCGCGATCAGCTTTCACGCCCCGGCCGTTTAGATACATCTGGGCGACGCAGAGCTGGGCGCGGGATTCCCCGGCTAAGGCTGCCTGTTTGTAATAGCCAAAGGCCTTTTCGTAATTCGCCGCTACGTTGATGCCGCTTTCGTACCAGGTACCCATGACGTACTGGCAGGTCACGTCTCCATGCTTGGCGGCCTGGGCGTACATGGCTAAGGCCTTGTTCATGTCGCGCTGAACGCTGCCCTCTCCGGTTTCATAGAAATGGCCCATCATGCCCATAGCTGCAGCATTGCCGCGTTTGGCGGCGGCGTTGTAGTAGTTTATGGCTTTGGGCACGTCCAAAGGTACCAATTCGCCTACATAGTAAATGGCAGCCAGAGCGGCTAAAGCTTCACCGTCTTTTTGCTGAGCGGCTTCTTCGTAAAGTTTTAAGGCTTTTTTAACGTCTTTGGGCACGCCTTTGCCCTGTTCGTACATTTTGCCTAAATGATATTTAGCGTTGGGGTGGTTTTGCTTGGCGGCTTGGGCGTAGAGATCGAGCGCTCTTTGCAGGTCCTTTTGTACTAAGCTGCCCGCTTCGTAGAGTTCGCCCAAATGGGTCGTGGCTTTATTGTCGCCTTTCTTGGCTGCTGAGGTGTACAGCTCTACAGCTTGCTCAGAGTTCTGTGCAGAAAAATATTTTTTCAGAAGCCCCTTTTAATATACTTAAAACGCTGTTTTTTCAGCGTTTTTTAAGTTTTGACTATTTTTTAATTTCACAAGCCAGTTATTAAAAAACAGTTCGAGTTCACACAAGATTCACACAAGAATATTTCAGAGGGCGGCCTCTTGTTGTGCGCTCCCTGGCTTATCCTGCGCTCCCTATCGGCAGAGGGCCGGGGTGCTGAGCTATCGCGGCCT
>JAUNIO010000095.1 GCA_030535355.1 bacterium
AGCTATCGCGGCCTTGTTGGCTTATCCTGCGCACCGGGGCCGCGTATCTCGATGTTGCCTTATGCTATCGCCAGGACGTAAGGACGGCAGGGAGGCTAGACGGCAGGGAGGGCTTGTTATGCGCTTCTGCGCTTGTTACCTACACTCCCGACTATCAGAGGGCAGAGGGTGCACTCTTGCCAGGACGTAAGGAGGGCAGAGGGCGGCCTCTTGTTATGCGCTCCCGTGCTTATCCTGCGCTCCCCATCGACAGAGGGCCGGGGTGCTGAGCTATCGCGGCCTTGTTGGCTATTACGCTCTTGCCAGGACGGCAGGCGGGCTATTATAGCGCTGTCTATTGATTGCTAATCAATCGCTCTGTTTCTTCGTCTATTTTAGATAACGCATTATATAGCGGGCCGTTTAAATCGCTTGTGTAGTGGGTGTAAATATCTAATGTCATTTTACTACTTGCGTGTCCTAATCGTTCCGACACTGCTTTTACAGGTACTCCTGCATTCAACAAATAGGTAGCACAACTATGTCTTAAATCATACAGTCTAAAGTGATCTCGTTCAATACCCGCAATTTTTAATATTTGTTTAAGCGCCTTTAATAAGGTATCTATTGTTATTACATGCTCTGGTATAGCCCCCGGAAATACAAGCTCTGTTTTAGAGGCTAGTTTAACCTTTTTTAATGATAATAGCGTTATTTCGTCTAATTTGATAATTCTTTTTGACGTGTCGTTTTTGGTGCAATCTTGAATTTTCTTTGTTTTGGTGTTTACCCCGCGTTTAATAAGTATTGTAGAATCGGCAAAATTGACACAATCCCAACACAAAGCTCTAAGCTCGGACGTTCTACATCCTGTCAATAATTGTAAACGCATAAAAAGGCCGTATTTATGACTTTTGCAGGCTACCATAAAACGCGCTATCTCTTCGGAATTTAACGGCTTTATACTGTCTAAATGCCGTGTCACCTTCGGAATAATAACACCAACGCAAGGATTTTTAATAATTAAATCCCAGGCTACGCACTGATTCAGGAAGGCCCTAAATACCCCGTATATTGTTTTTACAGTATTAGGTTTTATGTCGTTAGATAATAGATTGATTAAGGATTGAATGTCTAATGTTGTTAACTCCACTAAAGGCAATTTTGAGAATGTAGAAATGTGCTTGTTGAAAATATTCTGCCGTGCGTGAATAGTATTTGGATTTAGCTTAATGGCACAGGCAGTTATATATCGCTTCCAGGCAGAATCTATAGTTATAGACTTTTGGGCAGTATAGCCTTTAACGTGGTTAGATTCATACTCACTAGCATACAAACACGCGTCTTTCTTTGTGCCGTGAATTGTTTTTGTGTGAAATTGCCGTTTATTGGTCTTGCGATCCCTGCCTGTATAAATTCTTACTTGCCAGGTATTTACTCCACGTTTTATTATTTGAGCCATGTCTAGCCTCCTTGCTATAGAGGCTACCCTGCTGTATAATAAAACAAATAAGGCCCTCTATTGGTATCATTTTTGTAGGCAAAACAAATTATACTATAGACCGGGCCTTTTTCAATATTAACTTTTCCGTCAAATGCACACAAGATTCACACATTGTTAAAACAAAAATGTTCTCAAAATCGCGGTTTATCAATGAATTTGTGAGGTGTATCGAAAACTTTCTCAGCGTTTTTGGGAACAGCGTCGCCTTTTTCGTACATATCGCCTAAACACCACAGCGCGGCGCTGCTGCCCTGTTCCATAGCTTTAGTGTACCAAGCGATGGCCTGTTCTCCATCCTCTTTGACTAAATCGCCCTGGCGATAGCGTTTTCCCAAGGCCAGCTGCGCGTCGATATCGCCTTGCTGTCCGGCCTGAAGCAGCCATTTCAGCGCCTGGTCTTTATTGCGCAAACCTTTGGGGATCGCGGCATCTTTTTCCCCTTTCGGGTTGACGCCGTCGCAGAGGCAGGCCAGCAAAAACTGAGACCGGGCGTCACCCTGCCTAGCGGCTTTGGCGAAGAGCTGATAAGCGCGGCGCAGGTCTTTGCTAACTCCTTGGCCATCGCGGTACATAACTCCTAAGCGGCGCTGGGCTGAGGGATTCTCCTGCAGGATGGCTTTAGCTAAATATTTCTGCGCCTGCTGAGGGTCTTTGTTAACGCCATTGCCCTCTAAATACATGAAGCCCAATTTGCAAAACGCTTCTCCGCTATTCTGAGCGGTGGCCTTTTTCAGCCATTCTCTGGCTTGGGCCTGATCTTTGCTGACGCCCTGTCCGCTGAAATACATATTGCCCAATTGGTACTGGGCGGGCGCGTACCCCGATTCGGCTAATTTGGCGATTATATCCGCGCCTGACGAGGGGATAGGGGCCAGCTCAGGCTGGCGCAGATAGAGACAGCCTAGGTGGAACTGCGCTGCGGCGGAGCCGCTGGCGCTGGCTTTTTTCAGCCATTTTGCCGCTTCCTGATAATCGGGGCTGACCATATTACCAGTAGCTAAGCGTTCCCCTAATTCGATCTGAGCCGCGATATTGCCGCCCTCGGCAGCGCGGCTGAGCCATTCCCGTCCCTGCAGGGCATCGCTGGCGGTCTGATCGCCCTGAAAATAGCGGCGGCTCAGTTCCCGCATGGCTAAAGTGGAACCGTTTTCCGCAGCTGTTTTGAGATCGGACATGATGGCGCTGCCTTCATCAGGTGAGCGCTCTGCCCGGGAAATTGCTAACTGATACTGAGCCTGAGGCAGGTTCTTGAGAGCTGCGGAGGCCAAATAGTTTTCGGTGTCTCCAGAAGAGGCGGGGCGCTGAACTCCGCAGCGCTGCAGGGAACCCAGGAGGAGCTGAGCGTTTGCGCCGCCGCTGGGAGCTGCGCTCTGCAATTCAGCGCAGACCGCGCTTATCTCCTGACTGGCGGCTAAATAGCTGCCGCACTGATCTCCGGCGTACCAGCCTCCTGCGCAGATGAGTATTCCGCCGACAGCGGCTAAAAGCTGTTTTTTGCTCATAGTTAATTCCTTTAGGGGGAGTCAGATAGTTTCGCAAGTTAGCTGATCGCTAACTTAACGGGACTGCTTGAGGGGCCAATGTCATTTCGTTAATGTTTCGCAACCAAGTTATCGCTGGCACCATCTTCCGTGTGGGCGTTCGCTTCGCACAGCTCGGATGTGCGTTTAGAGGAAGTGGCGCTCTGCTTTGCTGTGTATGCAAATGTTACATTTTATTTAGTTAAAGATATATTCTTAATATTTGCTATCTTCGCGTTTTTTGCATTATCTTGGATACCCAGTTACTTTTGTTTTGGATTATATAGTTCATTTAAGAACGATTTTGCTTGAGCGTCCCCTCGGTCGGCGGCTTTCTGCAGCAGCTGTTTGCCTTTGGCGCGGTCTTCGGCTGTGCCTTTGCCGTAGAAATACATGTAGCCCAGCTGGCGCTGGGCCAGGGGGTGATTGGCTGCGGCGGCCTGTTCGTAAAACTGGCAGGCTTTGATGTAATCGCGCTCTGTGCCCAGAGCGTTTTCGTAGGAGTATCCCGTCAGGTACTGAGCAGAGGGAAGGTTTTGCTCAGCGGCCTGCTGCCAATAGGCGTGGGCCTGGTCGGGATTGTAGGGGCAGCCCAGTTCTTCGGCGCAGATGACGCCGGCTACGGTTTGGGATCCGCTGTGGCCGCTATGGGCGGCACGGTTATAGGCAGAGGCGATGTGGGACAGGCTGTGGCTGTAAAGATGACAGCGCCCGTAGTAGGCACCGCCACCGAAGGAGAGTACGGCTAAGGCGATTGCGCCAATGAGGAGTTTTTTGTCCATGGTTTAAGCCTTTCTGTTTATAGTATGCTTGGTATAATGTGCCAATGTTAAAGCATATTCATCAGGCGATTATAAGCGCCAAAACTGAGTTTGACGCTTACTTTTAGTAGCCGATTGGGGTATCGCCTATTGGTAAATCTGGGCCATTGCCGTTAGTGCTGACCCAGAGATTTCTATAGCGTTCCGCTTTTTCAGGGTCGCGGGGCATACCCTGGCCGCTTTCAGCCATGAAGTACAAATCTCGGTAAGCGCGGCTGCAGCCGTAGTCGAAGGCGGCTTTTTCCAGCCAATAAAGCGCTTTATCGTATGCTTGGTCTTGCTGGTACAGCGAGATTAAACGAGTCATAGCGGCCAGATCGCCCTGATGCGCGGCCATTTTGTAATACTCCACAGCCTGGCCTTTGTCGGTGGGGCAAGTGGTGATGTAAGCGTTATCGTAAAGAGCAGCCACGCTTCGTTGTGATATAGCATCGCCGCGGTCAGCGGCTTTTTTGAACCAGTCGAAGGCCTTGGCGAAGTTGTCGGCTGCCGCCGTGCGCATGTCGCCGCGATCGTAGTAGTATTTGCCTAAATAGCGCTGGGCTACAACACTGCCGTTGCTGGCGGCCTTAGTGTACCATTTGACGGCGGCGTTGGAATCGGCGGAGACGCCGCGCCCGCTTTCGTACATCTGCCCTAGGGCTAACTGAGCGCGGGGTTCGCTGTTTTCGGCAGCCATTTTATAGTAGGTAAAGGCTTTTTGGTAATTGGCGCTGACGCCTTGGCCTTTTTCGTAAATTTCGCCCAAAGCGTATTGGCAGAGGGGATCGCCCTGTTTGGCGGCGCGGGTATACATCTCTAGGGCTTTATTCATATCGCGGGGAATACCGCCTTCACCGCTCTGATACAGATAGGCCATCATGCCCATAGCCGCGGTGTGCCCGCGTTTAGCGGCGGCTAAATAATAATTGGCGGCTTTGCCCACGTCAATGCCGACCCCGCGACCCACGTAGTACATGCTGCCCAGGGCGGCTAGAGCGTCGGCATCTTTTTTCTGAGCGGCTTCCTCGTAGAGCGACCGGGCTTTGCTGAGGTTTTTGCTCACCCCGTGCCCCTCTTCGTACATTTTGCCTAAGTGATAGGTACCGTTAGCGCAGCCCTGTTTTGAGGCCTGGGCGTAAATATCCAAGGCCTTTTGGTAATCAGCGGGGACAATTTTACCGGCTTCATAAATTTCGCCTAAGTGCACCTGACTGCGCACATCGCCGCGCTTGGCGGCCAGGGTAAATAATTCTACGGCTTTGTCGCCGTCGGCTTTGACACCGTCGCCTTTTTCGTACATAGCTCCCAAAGAGAGCAGAGCCGCATTGTTTCCCTGCTGACGGGCTTTTTCCAGCCATTCTACAGCCTTCTCTCCGTTTTTGGCTACATAGCGGCCCAAGCGGTAACGCTGGCCCAAGGCGTATTGGGCGTCGCTGTCGCCTAAACGGGCTGCCGTTTCCAGCCAGCGCAGGGCCTTAGCGTGGTCGCGCAGTTTTTGCGGAGTTCCGGCAGCGTGACCCTGCGGGGTGACGTTATCGTATAGGCAGGCCGCGAAGTACTGAGCGCGGGCATCGTCCTGCCGGGCGGCCTGCTCCAGATAGGCCAGGGCTTTAGCTATATCTTTGCCCACGCCTTGGCCGTCGCGGTAGAGCATACCCAGGCGGCGCTGAGCTGTTGGGCTGTTCTGCCTGACCGCCTGCTGCAGCCAGTCCAGGGCTTTGGCGGGGTCTTTGGCTACGCCGTTGCCTTCCAAATACATGAGGGCCAGTTTGCAGTTGGCTTCTCCGTAATTTTGGGCGGCGGCTTTTTTCAGCCATTCCTGAGCCTGGGCAGAGTCTTTGCTGATACCCTGGCCGCTGAGATACATGCAGCCCAGTTCGTATTGGGCGGGAGCATAGTTCTGCTCCGCTAAGGTTTGGATTAAGTTGCGTCCTTTGGCTTCATCTTGTCCTACGCCCTGGCCGTCGCGGTAGAGGCGGCCCAAGAGCAGCTGGGCCGGGCGGGAACCTTTCTGCCTGGCCTTTTCCAGCCACTGCGCACCTTCCGTGCCGCTGGAGTAGGCGTCTAAGCTGGCACTTAAACGCTGTCCCAAAAGATACTGGGCCTGGGCATTGCCGGATGCGGCGGCTCGGCGCAGCCATTCCAGGGCTTGCTGATCATCGGCACTGACGTTATGTCCCTGGCGGTACATCTCGCTGAGTTCGAGCATGGCCAAAGCAGAGCCGTTGGCAGCGGCTTGTTTGAGATTTTGCACCGCGCTGTAGGGATCGCCCTCGGGCTGCAGCTGGCTGAGCTGATATTGTCCCAGCAGGCGCTGAGCGGCGGGAAGATGAGCGGCGCTGGCGGACCGCAGCAGGTGTTCGCTTTCGGTGGAGACGAGCTGCTTGGCCGCGCCGCTGTGCTGCAGAGCAGCCAGCAGGACCTGAGCGGAGGGCAGCTCGCTCTGGCGGGCGCTGTGTTCCAGCTCGGCAGTCAGGGCGGGGAGGTCTTGGCAGGCAGCGGAGTAAGAGCCTAAGCTGTCGCCTAAATAGGCGCAGCCGCCGCCGAGCAGCAGGGCGCTGAGGGAATAGGTGAGGAGTTTTTTTGTATCCATGGGGCGGCCTCTATCTCAGCAGGTCTTCCCAGCCGCCGATCTTGGGACCCTGCCACTTGCGGACTGTACGGGTTCTGGTGCGGTCATCTACGAGTTCTATGCCATAATAGGGGCCTGCCAGTACAATGTCGCCATATTGTGCTCCAGTTGCGTATGGGATTCCCGTACTGCCATATCCATCACTTATTGTGTATAATGGAGCCTGCATAGGTCCTCTTGGGGTGGAACCAGTTAATATTCCTAAGAATACGCGTTTATTATACGGCGCATCTGGATCGTCTCTATAAGTAGATACAGTACTAACACCGGGATAATCTCGACGGGCTTCTTGTAAAGCTTGCGCGGAGCTGATTTTGTAAGTTTCCGTACCATTAACGTAATGACCGCGCCTATCTTCGATCCACTGCTGCGCCTCCGCGCTGCCCGCGTGAGCGGCCTGCTTCATCCATTTTACCGCCGCAATCCGATCTTTCTGGCAGCCGATGCCCTGGGCGTAGCGCGTCCCTAGGTCGAACATGGCGTCTGGGTCTTTGAGCTGAGCTGCGGCTTTGGTGTAGTGGAAAACCTTAGCCGAATCTTTGGGCACATACTTTCCCTCTTTGTAGAGGTTACGCAGTTCCCAGCACGCGCCTACGCTGCCGTTGTCAGCGGCGCTGCTCATCCACTTGAGATAGCGCTGCAGGCGGTCGGCTTCGCTCAGGGTTTTGCCTTCAAACTCGAAAGAAGAAAAATCATTAGTTTCTTTGTGCGCTTCTGGGTAAAAATGCCAGGCGAGCACTATTTTGGCGTGGTTGCAACCGCGCCGGGCGGAAGATTCTAACAAAGCGTAACCCTTAGGATCGCCGACGGCGCAGGCTTGATTACCTCTGGTGAAAGCGTCGTAGGGCTTAATATTGTCGTATTGCTTGGTGTTTGTATAAATTTCAGCTGGGATGCTGATTGAGTTAGTAACTTCGGCTTTATATATATTTTTAAGGTTATTAGTTGACTTGTGATCTTGTTTTAAAGTTTCCCGGAGTTCCTTTAAATGTTTCGCTGCTCCTTCATCGTTCTTATGCGCAGCCAAAACTAACCAAGGCCACATTTGGAGAACTGCTTTACTTCTGGTTATCTCTTTGTTAGTGCTTTGAATGTAGCCCTCAAGTTCAGTGTATTCACTATCCTTGGCATATGCCAATTTTTGTTGCCGAAAGTTATTCAGCTCTTGGAGATCAGCTATGTAAGCTTCTATTGCTTTAAAATCTTGGAGAATTTCTTTAGCTGTAGCGGCATCTGCTTGGCCGTCTTCCTCTTGATTTGCCGCCGCCTTTTGTAGCCATTTTTTTCCCTCGGTTAAATCCGTTTTTAAGCCTGTAAATAAAGAGAGAACATCTTGAGAAATATTCATATCCGCAAGGAATGCTTTAGTGACCAGATCATTGCCTGCGCAATAGAGCATTCCCAGCAATAGTTGAGCGTTAGCATCATTCTGGTCGGCTGCTTTACGATACCAGCTTATGGCTGATGGAGCATTCTGTTCAACGCCTACGCCAGATAGATATAAAGCTCCCAAGTAGTTTTGGGATTCTTTTGTGCCCTGCTCCGCAGATTTGCGAACCCATATAAAGCCCTGCACTGGGTCCTTGTCCACACCATAACCACCAATGTAATGACAGCCCAAATTGTGCTGAGCGTGAGCAAAGCCTTGTTCTGCGGCTTGGCGGTACCAATAGACAGCCTGCATTGGGTCCTTATCCACGCCTTTACCTTTTGAATAGCAATTTCCTAAATTGTACTGAGCTTTAGGAGAACCTTTTTCCGCTGCTTCTCTGTAATACTTTACCGCTTCGGCATAGTCTTTTCTTTCTGCCGCATCGTTGCCGGCTTTGTTAAGTCTCTCCAGCTCTGGGTCAGCTTCAGGAGAGGCGCTTTCTATAATTTCCGGAGATTCATTATTACTATCGGCATAGGGGGTGTCCGCCCAACCGGGCAGTGGGGAAACTGCAGCGCAGAGGGCGCAGAGGCTGAGGGTGAAGAGCAGTTTTTTCATTATTTAGTTCCCTTTGAAATAAATATATGTGATGCTTCTTGAACAAACTAAATGACGGTATTTGATAATTAGAGCGTCTGTTATAGAGGCTGTGCGCGTATGAGCCTTAATATTTACAGTTTTCGCCGGAGGAGCTTCATCAGACTGGACATAAGTAATGTCTAATAAAAGCATTTGCTTACTATCGAGAGTCTGCTCGCTGGAACTGGAACGGCCATACAGCTTTTGTCTATAGCATAGAATATTTTCAATCTAAACCTTTCCCGCTGCGTATCCCTCTTTGATAATTGATATACCAGCGGGACAGGTTATTGATCTTGCTCGCTATATTCTACTTGGCGTTTACCAGCCAGTGTGTATATTTCGTTAGCTACGATCCTGGCCGTTTTAGGTATTTTATATATACTATATTAATTAAAGGTTATATTTTTTGCGGTAAGTGAAATAGCTGTTTGGTACTGATCCAGGCATCTCTAGGCTTTCATCTGGAGTCCAAGTTCGAATCATATTGTTAGCTAGGCCATAGTTAGCCGGATTCAAGGGATCATTTGGATCATAGTTTTCCTTTCTTCGCCTTACCATCTCCTTACTTTTGTAATCTATTATCCGTATTGGCAACCATTGCCATTTATCGTCATTATCAGTTAATTCATTCCATATTTCTGTATATTTGTCAGCATGGTAATTTTCAATACCTAATCCATGTGTTAAATATATTGTCGCTAATAAAGATTCTATATTAAATTTCCACTTTTTTTGTTTTGCGTCGTATTTCCCCACCATGAGCAATGTTGTGCCTCGAGGACCGTCATCCCCTGCTAGACGCTTTATAAACTGTAGTGGCTTTGTATCGTCGTCAATATCATTTTCTTCATTATAAGCAAAACCACCGCGTTTCCACTTTTCAATATGCCATTTTTTTGAACTATTACCTTCTGTGCTGTTAAGGCCTTTATTATATACACCTGAATTATTAATCTGAAATTTAATAGTTTCTATTATTTTTTCAGTAATCGCTTGTTCGTTTATGTCTTTATTCTCTTGTTGCAGAGCTAATTTTGCTCCTTCTCTTATACTTTTGTTAGAGATAATGTTAGCTAAACCGTTGTATAGAGTATAGTTTTCGCTGACTTTTTGATAATTGTTAGTTGTGAGATAAGCTGCTAAAACCTTTATGAACTGGTTAGCAGCAGTTATGGCCTGTTGTTCTTTTTGATTCGCTGCATAGCTGATGTTGGTGGATATGCAGGCGAATACAGTGATTAAAACACTTATGATTGTTGTTTTGTGCTTAACACTCATATTGTTATGCTCCTAATTAATTATGATATAGTTTTAGAATAGGCGTTATTTCTATTTATCAAGGCTGCGCTGCAGCCAAGTTTGTTTGCTGTAAGTCTCTTCACGCTCTTTTTCTGCTTCGGCATCATAGCTGCCTTTTGTAAGTAATTCTAAGTTATGATGTGAATTGACTACTTGATTTAGAATTACAGGTACATTGTTTAAGAGGTCTAATAGGTCGAATTGCCAGCGTTTTGTTGCCGCATTGTATTTGCCTTTCATTGGAATGCGTATATCAACAAGGTCACCAACACATATTAGAGCCTTATTCATATGTATGGATGCTGGTGATTGTTTATCGAATAATTTTACCACATTCCATCCTGAAGGCGCACTATTGCTTGTATTTACCGAGGGATTTTGATTTTGTAATCCCAATGTTTCGAACTGCACTTGTATTGTCGTAATGATGAACTCTGTAATATTGTTTTCGTTTGTTTCTTCGTTAGCTTCTTCTAATAGTTTTTTAGCATCTTCACGAACTATTGGATTATTTATAATCTTTGCTAAATTATTATTCGTTGTGTATTTTTCAGAAACTTTATTGTAATTATCTACCGTAAGATAATTCATAATTACAGTGATAAACTGAGTAGCGTCTTTTTTTGCTTGCTGGTTAAGCTGGTTGTTTATTGCAAAATAAAAGTGCTTAAAGTTGCAAAATAAAAATGCATAGATTT
>JAUNIO010000096.1 GCA_030535355.1 bacterium
TAAATTTAGTTCAAACTATCTTGAGTTTTTGGCCCAAACTATCTTGTGTGTTATAATTATCGACTGGTTTTCGAGATATGTAATCAGCTGGAGAATTAGCGATACTATGGAGATTGACTTTGTGCTCGATGCTAGCAATAAAGCCTTAAAAACAGCTGTTACAGAAATTATGGACTCGGATCAGGGAAGCCACTTCACCAGCCCAAAATACACTAAAATATTTATCAGTGCCAGCTCTAAGATAAGCATGGATCATCGAGGACGAGCCTATGACAATATCTTTATCGAAAGGTTTTGGAGGACTATTAAATACGAAGACATATACTTGAATGAATACAATGCGCCTCGGGATGCCCGTATTGGTATTGCTCGCTACATTCATTTCTATAATACGGAAAGACCGCATTCCTGTTTACGGTATCATACTCCTGAGTCAGTATATTATTCAGTCACATAAACCATAGGAAAACTGATAATTTTTCCAACTTAAAAATGAAAATATTTTGTCTTGACAAAAGGGGTCACTTTAACACACTGCCTATTCTGTCCAATTATTCTGCCTGACCCACTTCAAAAATGTATTCCGCGACACCCCCAGCTGCCGTGCCGCCGCGCTCGCGGAGACGTCTCCCCGTCTCCACAGCGCCTCCGCCTCAGCAAACCGCTCTGGGATGGGCAGGGCTCTCCGCCCGAAACGCACCCCGCGCTGCTTAGCCGCCGCAATGCCCTCCCGCTGCCGCTGCCTGATAAACTCCCGCTCCTGCTGGGCCACATAGGAAAGCACCTGCAGCATGATCTCCGCGATCAGCCGCCCCAGCAAATCGCGTTCAGTTCCAGTATCCAGCAGAGGCATGTCCAGCACGTTGATCCCCACCCGCTTAATTTTAGTCAGATAACGCCACTGTTCCAAAATCTCATCGTAATTGCGGCCTAAGCGGTCGATGCTTTTTATCACCAAAATATCCCCGCAGCGCAGCCTATTCAGCAGCTTACGGTAAGCAGGGCGCTCGAAATCCTTGCCCGACTGTTTGTCCAAATATAAATTCTTCTCGGGCACGCCGAATTCGCGCATGGCTAGTCTCTGCCGCTCTTCGTTCTGTTCTCGGGTAGAAACGCGCATATAACCAAAAATATTAGACATGGTTATCTCCTCAAAAATGGAATAACCTGCCTTATACCATTTTACCCGACAGACTGAGCTTTACGGCTCCGCAAACACCGTTTGGCGCTTTTCACCGTCCGCCACAATAACAGCCGCTGCTACCCGGCGCCCGCCAGCGGCATAACTCTTGGCATATTCCCTGTCCCGCAGCTGCCGCAAGCCTTCCGACAGTTTTTGCTCAACTTCGGCGGTCAGCTTCTGCCCGCTGCGCTGCTTCGCTACGCTCAGATGTTACGCTTAGCAGACTGCCGCAGCGCCAGGTCGGCGAAAGATGATGCAAATTTCCACTCTTCTCAGTTAATTAACATTTATAAACAATTTATCTATTGTCTTTACCGCCAGCTGGTGAGAAAATAGTACAAGTATTTTTGTCGATGGTGAATGGCGGACATGATAAACAACATTAGCTGCAATACGGTCAATTCCCCTATTCTGCGCCCAGAGACAGCTCCTGCAGCTGCCCCTCAATCTCCATGTGAAGAAGCTTCCGTAAGCCCAGGGCAAGACGGCTTTGAAGCTCAAGGCTCAAGCTTCGAAGGTTACAGCCACGATGTCAAGGATTTAGCCCAGCGCCTGGCTGTGGCCAACAAGTGCGAAGCCTCCGCTATAAAAGTTATAGGCGGCGGAGACGGCGACGACAATATCAATATCAGCAAAGGCGAAAAGCCCGGAGAAGTTATCGTCGATGTCAACGGAGAAAAAACCGTGCTGACCAGTGACGAAGCTAAGCGCACCGTCATCGACGGCGGCAAGGGCAATGACACCATTACCATAGATAAGGGCCTGTATCAGGGCATGTACATCACCGGAGGCGAAGGCAACGATACCATCACCGCCGGACAGATGGCCTGCACCATAATCGACAATTACGGCAGCAACTTTATTACCGGCAGCGGCTGCTACGACACCATTATCGCCAACGGTTACGATCTCGATCCCAACGCCCCGGCCGTAAGCTTCCCCAATGCCCCGGCTGACACAGAAGGCATTGCCGTCAACGGCAATATTATCTTCGGAGGCGGCGGCAATGACTACATCGAAGGCAGCCGGGCCAACGACTATATAGACGCGGGCAACGGCAATAATACCGTCTATGGCATGGGCGGCGACGATTTCATCACGGCGGGCAAGGGAAACAGCTACCTTTCCGGCGGTGAGGGCAACGATGTTATCCGCGGCGGCGAGGGCAAAAACATCTTGGTCGGCGGGCACGGCAATGATAGGATTTTCGGCGGACCCGGGCATGACGTCATCGTAGGCGGCGAAGGCCAAGACCAAATCCAGGACGGACAAAAAGGCCAGTACGACCGCTCCAATACCATTTACGCCAATTCGCAGAGCACAGTAACCCCCAGCGCCAACGACAAAATTACCATTTTAGACGGAGTAGCTATTCCCAGCAATTTAGTCATCCAAGGCGAAGCCGTAGGTTCCAACCCGGTCAGCGCTCAGCCCGGTACTGCGGAATTCCACGAGCAGAACGGCCGCTTAGCTTTCCAAGAAAGGGTCATCGACGACTTGGAAACTTTAGCCTCACTGCCTTCGGGTCAGACCATGCTCAACGCCTTAGGCGAAGAAGGCAAGAAGGTAGATTTTCTGCCCACCGATAAGGGCAACAGTTGCCGCCACTTCGAAGGCGCTCAGCTGAACGACCGTCTTGAACCCGGTCCCGGCTCAAATTCAGAGGTCAACTATAACCGCTCCAAAATCTCCTCGGGCGGCTTAGACGTCTGGAGCGAGCGCCCGCCGCTGGTGGGCATGTTCCACGAGATGTGCCACTCCTATAACGCCGCCAAAGGCGATATGGATCGGCGCTTCCTCGACCCCACCGGCCGTCCCGCCCAATGCGCTGAAGACTGGCTGTACTCGGCGCCTGGCTGTGAATATCAGGCTGTCGGCATTCCCAATCCCGCCGTTAAAGCCAATCCCGCCGGACTGACCGAAAATTCCCTGCGCGCCGATCTCAGCTTAATCAACCGCGACGCCTATTAATTATTGCCCCGCGTTGCTAATTTTGTACTGAAAAACATCGCTGAAACGATATAAAGGCGCTACTTAAAAGCGCTAATATAAAAGGCCTGCGGTTAAAGCGCAGGCCTTTTATATTAGCGCCAATTAAACTACGGTCTAACCGCAATACCCCAAGGAGTGGAATTCTGCAGCGCAGTCGTATTCATGAGAGCGCCGCCGCTCTTGGCGTCGAGAATAGTCACGTTGCCGGTGCCCGTGCATCCGACATAGACGCGGTCGTTGAGCGAACTGCAGGCAATGCCCACAGGAGCGCGGCCTGTAGGAATAGTGCCGATAACAGCCTGGCTGCTGCCGTTAATGATCGAAACGGTATCGGAAGCCTTGTTGGTCACAAATACGCGCTGCCCGTCGGGGCTGATAGCCACCTTCTGCGGAGAAGCGCCGACGCGGATACGACCCATCTCAGTAAACATCCAGGCGTCGATAACGGAGACATCGCCAGAGCCGCTGTTGACCACGTAGAGGAAACGGCCATCGGGAGAGATCGCCAAGTCAGTGGGGTTCATGCCCACCTGCAGAGCATTTTGGGCCACGCCATTCATAGGATCGATGGCCACAACTTCGCCGGAATTAGGAGTTCCTAAAGCGACGAAAATGCGGGTAAATTCGCGGTTGGCTGCCACACCGCGGGGCTGGCCCGCCTGGCCGGTGCGCATCATCGGCAAGGGCAGAGCGCGCTGCGGAGTATTGGTGCGCGGGTCGATGAGCATGATGTTAGGCTGAGCGCTCATGATCGCCGCCATAATGTAGTTGCCGTCCAGAGAAAGCTTAAGGTCAGTCACTACGCCGCCCAAAGGCAGTGTGGTCATCAGATTGTTGCCGTTGCTGGTGTCATAGACCTGCAGAGTATTGCCGTTGGTAGAAACAAACAGGTGGTTGCCGGCAGCGTTAAAGCACATCCAATAGGGCTGAGAGACCATGTCCACATAGCGCGGCTCGCTGGGATTTTCCTTTTCGAGGATCATCAGATTGTTGAGCGCCACGCTTTGGGGAGACATCTGCATCCCGGTTACCCCGGCCGTGGGATTCTGATTGAGACTGGGCATGATGGTATTAAAACTGTTCATGCGCAGAGGGTCGGCCCCCAGCAAAATCGCCTGCTTATAGGATTGCGTAGTAGAAAGGCCCATTCCCATAGAACTGGGCATACTGGCGGTGCTGTTGGGATTGCCGGACAGCGATTTTTGAGCAAAGGCCACATAGCAGGTACCGGGAGACAGGGTGGTAGCCGAACCTCCAGTCATAGGATCGATATCGCTGCCTACCTTGCCGGGGGTAATAATGATGTTGACCATAGTCGGCAAAGGCCCATCGGAAACGGTAACCGTTTTAGTAGTCATGCCGACTCCAGGCTTGGAAGCGATCAAAGTATATGTTCCCGGCTTAACCTTCATGGCAAAAGCGCCATACGCCACAGTAGTAGTCTTATACTTCGTGCCCTGCAGAGATATTTCCACACCTTCAAGCGGCTCCCACTGCAAACTTCCAGGAGTGGGATTGGAGCGTGAAGTTACCACCGAGCCGCACAGGTTCTCTTTCTGAACCTTGGCCAGCTTTTCTTTATCTTTTTCACTCTGAGCAAGAGAAGGTAAGCAAAGACTGCCAAATATCAAAGCTAAAACTGCTATAACCAACCATACTCGGTTTTTGCGTTGCATCATAAGCATACCTCCGGCTTTATATGGCCATTATCGCCACTCTCCCCTAGCCATCCCTTAGGGACAGTGCCAATTATTATTATAACCCAAAAGCTGCTAAGGATTCAGCTTCAGGCTTAATTTATCGTTAAAATAGCGTTCCGAATAACAGCTTTAGCTTGTCATTCCACCTTGTTGACGCTCAATAAACGCTTCAGCCATAACGACCGCCGCATAATCGTCAAAAGGCACAGGAGGATAAAGCAGGCCCCGGGGCAGCAAACGCCGCCATCCCTGCGGGGGATTATCCACGAAATAGCGCTGTCTAGCCAACTCTGTGGTATGGCTCTCATCCACCACCTGCACCTGGCGCTGCAACACTTCCTGCACGAGCTGGCGGATTTTTTTAGACCCCGTACTTCCCCCGATTATTATTTCATCTACCGAAGCTCCCTGGCAAAAATCCCGGCACACCTCAGCTAAAATTTCCACAGAAACTGTAGTATGCCGCAGGATTCCCTCATCAGAAGAGACCAAGGCAATACCGCTTTTTTTGCTGCCAGGATCGATAGCCAGCACAATCATACTATTATCTCCGCTTGAATAATCCCCGCTTGAATACCAGTGTTCTCACACAACCGTCAAATATGCTTGTTGCTGCGTTTTGCGGCACGCTAATGTTTGCGTTATAGCTAATTTTTATAGTCAAGTTAACATCCGATTCCCCCTACAGCTTTGGGCACCCCCTCTGTCGCAGCCGCGACATCTCCCCCTCCCATCCTTTAGGGGGAGTCATAATGTGCCCATGTTAAAGCATATTCATCAGTTGATTATAAGCGCCAAAACTACGTTTGGCACTTATAATCTCACGGCGCAAAAATCAGCTAATTATTAGCGTCTGGCTCTACGAGAATTGTCGTATCCAGACTGTTCGTCTCGTACAGGTCCCGTTTAGCTTTGGCAACCAGATAAAAATCGCCTTCCTGACGGTTCATTTCTTCCTGCAATGCCTTAAAATCCTCTTGGCTCATGCCCCCGCCTAAGCTGCCATCTATGGGTATCATCCCTTTTTTAATAGCCCGTTTGCCCATCTCTTCAATAAACTGATAAAAACTGGTGACCATATCGCTGGAATTGATCTTTTTGCGCAGCACAATTTCATCTTTTTTGAAGACCAATTTCACCGGCCAGCACTGCAAAAGCACCGGCGCTTTTTCCCGATAGAGGCAGTTGCGATCGGCCACGACCCGCAAACCTGCTACCCCATCGCCCTGAGACAGCTTTTTGATGGTCTCGTCCAAATTAGCGCTGTCGCTCTCGATCAAAATGTCGGCTACATTTAAAGGAGGGTCCTTCTTGTCGTGGGCAATTTTATTATTGCGCAGAACCGTGCGCGTATTGGCCTCAGCCAAAAGACTGGTAACGGCGTCGCGGGTGCGCTCTTGAGAAAAGCCTTCCGGCAAAGTCATATGCACTATGCGTTCGCCCTTAGTCCATATAAAGGTACCTTCTTCCACCGTGCGCTTTAATTCTTCCACCGTTTTGCGCAGTGCCGCTTCCTCACGGCGCAGTTTTTCTACTCCGAACAGAAGACCGCGCACGGGTTCCGAAACAACAGCAAAAAAAGTTAGTGTTAAAACGGCTATAAACGCTCCCGTAAAAGTGGTAATAACAATAGATGTATGCCTAGGCCGCAGACGCCCAATGCTCATCTTGCGCTTGCCAATCCACCTTCCCAATTGGTTGCCCAAATAACCAATGGCGGCGGCGACGATTATAACGCAAATATAAACGGCGGCCACGCGTAGAGCCGAAAAATCCTCTCCCACTAAATCACTGATACTGCCCAATTTTGCACCACGTTTCTATGTAACCGTCAAATATGCTTGTTGCTGCGTTTTGCGACACGTTAATGTTTGCGCTAAAGCTAATTTAATGGTCAAGTTAACATTCTACAGCTTTGGCCCCCCTCTGTCGCATTCGCGACTTCTCCCCCTCCCATCCTTTAGGGGGAGTCAGATAGTTTCGCAAGTTAGCTGATCGCTAACTAAACGACATTACCTTTAGGGGGAGTCATAATGTGCCAATGTTAAAGTATATTCATCAGTTGATAGTAAGCGCCAAAACTACGTTTGACGCTTACTATTCTATTTGCGCGAAGCGTCGAATACCAAATAAGCTCCTACCACGGCAAACACTATATTGGGCAGCCAGGCTGCCAGCCAAGGAGTTAGCTTGCCGCCTTCTCCTAAAGTTTGCCCTACAGTCATAAGTATATAGTACAGCAAGATAAGCAGCAGGGAAAGACCAAAACCGATCGACGTGCTGGTACGCTGCGGCCGCAAGCTTAAGGGAATGGCAAAAGCTCCAAAAACTAAACAAGTTACCGGCAAAGAAATTTTTTGATAGTACTGTACAGCGTATTTGTTGTTCTTGCGAAAGGCATCGGCATTCGCCCGCGTATATTTAGGCACGCTCTTAAGATAATCAGACAGCTCGCGCCGGGTCATTTCCTCAGGGCGCAGTTTGCGCCGCGCTAAATTGCCCGGATCGGGAGGGGAATCTTTAGCTGAAAGCGTGCTCCAAGCTTCCCCGCCGGTTCCTTCATAGCGCACATTGCCTCCGTCTTTGGTAAAGTCGGTAAAACGCAGACCCTTAACCTGCCAAGCTTTGCCAGTCCAGCGCGCTTCGTCGGCATATATTTCGCGCAAGCGGCGATTATGCCAAAAATAGTGAATAAAAACCCCTTCCATAATTCCCTCGGTAACATTGAGGGAATGGGCATACACCATTTGTTCCTCGCCATTATCTAGCACGCGGGGCGAAGTAATAATAGCGCGCTGTATCTCTGTATCTGGCTTGACTTTCAGCATCATATCGTAACAATGGCGCATGGTTGGCGGCACCAGATAATCGTTTATAAGAAAAGCTACACCAGCCACAATAGCGCAAAAGCACAATCCTGGCAAAAAAACTCTAAAAAAACCGACGCCTCCAGCTTTAAGCGCTACCAGTTCGCTTTCACCAGAGATACGCCCATAGGCCATCAGCGCCGCGAGGAGCACAGCCATGGGAAAAGTCATAATCAGCACAAAGGGGAGCCGGTTGGCTAAATACTCCAGCAGCAGCATAAAGCCGGATTCCGATTCCATCAGAACTTTGGCCACGCCCAGCAAGGTGTCGGCAGATACAAACAGCAAAGTAAAAGTGCAGACGCCGAACAAAAACGGGCTGATCATTTCCGACATTATATAGCGGTCGATAATCTTCACTGCCGAGCTTCCTCCTCAAAACCGCTGCGGAAATTTTCACCTAGATAATACTTGCGGGCATCGGGATTGTTGGCCACTTCGTGCGCCGTGCCTGATACCAATATCTTTCCCTCACGGATGATATAGGCGCGATCTGTTATCGCCAAAGTTTCTCTGACGTTATGGTCGGTAATCAAAATACCTAACCCCTGCTCTTTGAGCTGGCGGATAATATCCTGAATGGCCGCCACTGCGATAGGGTCCACGCCGCTAAAAGGCTCATCCAGCAATAGATAACGCGGCTGAATAGCCAGCGACCGGGCAATTTCCAAACGGCGGCGCTCTCCCCCTGAAAGCTCATAAGCTTTGCTTTTGCGCACTTTAATGAGATCGTAGCGCTGCAAAAGCTCTTCCAGACGGCGCTTCTGTTCAGCTTTGGAAATACCGTGCACCTGCCACAAAAGGCATAGATTGTCTTCAACATTGAGATGGCGAAAAGCAGAAGCCTCCTGAGGCAGATAACCGATTCCTTTAAGAGCCCGGCGATGCATAGGCATGGATGTAACATCCTCGCCTTCGAGCTTAATATGCCCAGAAAAAGGTTTAATAATACCGACGACCATATAAAAGGTTGTGGTTTTTCCCGCGCCATTGGAACCCAAAAGCCCCACGACTTCTCCCGCAGACACCTCAAGATCGACTTCATTCACTACCCGGCGCCCGCGGTAAATCTTTACCAGTTTTTCCAGGACTATGCTCAATGCAGCTCTCCCATCCTTTGCACACTCTAGTAAAAATCTCTAATAAAAGTCAGTCTCCGATTGCAGCCGTCACTTAGCAGCACCCGCTGGCGGCGCAAAAGTAACGCGCACGTTGCCGCTAACTTCAACTTGCTTAAAATCCGGTGAGGCCACCAGATTATCTCCAGTCATAACCGTACCGTTGCGCACTAGACGCACCCCGTGAGAGCCTAAAAGCTTTTGCTTAGCGCTATCCCAGACCAAATGATTGACCTTCATGGTTTCTCCATCAGCACCGTCGGCTTCAACAGGCCCATCGAACGCCACATTTTGAGTCTCGATATTGACATCGGCAGCCCGCCCCCGCACGGTCAGCCGCGGCTTATTATCTTTGTCCAACAATTTCCAAACTATAGCTTTAACCCTAACGCGCTGAGAGCTTTCGTTATACTCGACTTTTTGTGCTTCCAAAGACCAAGGATTCTCTCCACGGGCTGTAATTGACGTGCTGTCCAGCGTCTGCACATCTGCATTTGTAGAATCAGGCTTGGGACTGTCGCTTTCACTTCCGCCAGCTACTGCGGATGGCCTGGCAGCGGCCTGACCTTTAGCGACATTATCCGATTGAATGTCTGACTTTTTGTCTGACTCAGGGACGGGCTTTTTTTGCGCCTCCCCGCCTGTCTCTGCTGCGGGCAAAGCATTAATATCTGCCGCAGTGCTCTTATCCGCAGAAGCAGGGCCAGCTGTTCCAGAGATGTCAGAGCCTGCTTTTTCTTTATCGCTTGAGTGTCCTTCTAAACGGGAAGTCTCTACCATACCAGCCGGCAAGCTGGCAGCAGATTCAGAAGATGCCTGCGGCTCTGGGCCAGCATCCTTAGAAGCACAGCCACCCAAAGGCCCAAGCAACGCGCTCAGCAGCAAGAAACTAAACAAACGCTGAAGTTTCATCGTATCGGATACGCCTTTCTGAACTGATACCAACTTAAAAAACCAAAACAAACAACATAATTTAAAACAACTAAAGTTTCACTCCTGCCAAAATAAAAAAAACAATTCGTTAACGTTCTGCAGTAAATGAGTTTTATCGCCTAATTTTAGAAGGTTTTAACGGCTAAAAGATAAAGTTTTTTAATCGTGTTATTGACATTATTAAAGCCAGTCGCGATATAATGTCATAAGTGCAAGTGTCAAGCACTACGAAGAGGAGAGCTTAGTTTTGCCTAGAGAGTATGACTACCAGGCGCCGCCTACGCCCAATGGAGAGCGCAGCAGCGACAATAGTTTTGGCAGTGAACGTGGATTTACTCCCAATGCCAATCCTTTCAGCCCCAGGAATTCGCGTTCTGGTTATGGCGGTGCACAGTATCAAAGTCCCTTTGTGAATGCTCAGCAACGCAGCGCCCCTCCTCCGGGTCAAGACGCACGCGATTTTGTGCCGACTATCGTCAATA
This sequence comes from bacterium, assembly GCA_030535355.1. Classification (GTDB taxonomy): domain Bacteria; phylum Vulcanimicrobiota; class Xenobia; order Xenobiales; family Xenobiaceae; genus JAFSXO01. Next base: position 10,276 of record JAUNIO010000096.1, read on the forward strand.
GCAACAGTGCCGCTAACCGCCGCCGTCCTTTAATATCATCGGCTGACGAAGGATTTGCTGAAGGCGAAGACTTAGGCCAGGGCGGAAACTTTAACCAGGGCGGAA
>JAUNIO010000017.1 GCA_030535355.1 bacterium
AAATCTATGCATTTTTATTTTGCAACTTTAAGCACTTTTATTTTGCAATAAACAGGCTTGGCAGAGCGGAAAGTAGGGCCGCGCAAATAATACTTATCGTTTAAACCCAAATATTTTTTGCCGCGGCTGTCATACCGGCGGATTTTGTAAAAGGCAAAGGCTTGGCAGAGATATTTATCTCGGCGTTACAATACTGAGTCTATTCCCCAAAATCAAGAATTTTTCAATTTTGGGCAACAGATTTATCAAACAAGCCTCACATTGCAGAAGAATTAAATCCTAAAGGCCAAGATTCTTATGAACACCACGACCGGTTCGGCGACTTTGACGATGACGGCATCTATTGAAAGAGCAGAGACGGCGGTTTTACGCAAATAAAGCGCATAATAAAATAAAAAAAATAACGGCGCTGTTTACAATGACATGACATGTCTATCCGCATGTTTACAATGCAATAACCTGAGGCCTGTCAGGCAGACAGCCAGCAACAGCTGTTCCGCGGGTCACACAAACATGGAGGTCATATCACAGATGAACTGTTGTAAACGTCAATTTACACTAATTGCCATCATCGCGATCGGCTTAAGCCTGTTCTTAAGCAAGACATCTTCTGCCCAAAGACAAACACCGCTCAACCCAAACAGCATACAAGGTTATAAAAACCTATGCGCTGATCTCGACGGAGACGGACATACCGAGAGGGTCTGTCTTGCCGGATCTTACCCTCAATATCAAATAACAGTCCTCAATGATAAGGGAAAAACTGTTTGGCGTTCCGAGTACGATGACAACATATCGCAATATTATGCCAACGCGCGCCATTGTCTGCTGCACGACATCGACGGAGACGGCAGCATAGAATTAGTTATCAGCGGATGGGACGATGACGATATGCTGTTGGATGACGGGATAGTACCGCCCTTTACTAAGTTAGGCGATCATCCGATTTATCGCTGGGGAAACGACAGATTTACCCGTTTGGACAAGAAAATGCGTCTAAGCACGAGTAAAGGCAGCGATGTCTGCAAATTCGATACCAGCTACTGCGACTACGTGAATCAGAACGGAAAACTGCCCAAATACCATGAAACCGGACATTCGCTGATACACAATCTGCGCAAGGTCAACGGACAGGTTTGGGGAGATATACTCCTTTGTTCTTCTGACAAATTCATGTCTATGAGCCTACCTAAAGATGTTAAATACATTAAAGATACCAACGGTCGTTACTATTGGTTCCAAACAGTAAGATTAGCGACCTGCCCAGGCGGAATGCGCATCGTCGAGCATAAACAATTCTATCCATGATAACCGCAGACTCTGTTTTCGTTTTTTCATCAGGCAAATAAGCCCGCGCAGCCGCCCGCTGCTTTGCAGCCAACCGCTTCCCGCAGAGACACGCGCCGTCGTTGGCGGCAGAGTCATATAACATAAGGCAATAAAGCTTACAGCTAAGACGGTCACGGAGGTCAATAAAAGACCTCATCGGCCGTCTTTTACATACATCTCCACAGCATCGACAGTATGACCTTAAAAGTCCTCCAGCCAATTTTAACACATTTTGCATATGCAACAAAAAAAGACAAACCACATTCACAAATACCGCCCGGTCACGCTCTCCCGGCAGGACTTAATCTCCTCCGCCGCGCCGCAGGCCGCAATGCGCCCGCCCTGCCCCTTCCGCCCGGCCTCATGTAGATGGTAAAAGAAATACTGTCTCAACAGTCTAAGCGTTAAGCAGCCAATCCGCCGCATCCACGATCCGAATGCCTTCATAATCCGTCTCCGCATGGTTGGTTCTCGCCAGCAGCAGCTTGGGATAGGCGTCTTTTATCTGGAGCAGCGGAGCCGTTTCCCGCGCAAACGTCTTTTCATCGGCGATATTGTCAGATACCTGAATATACATTTTCTCGCTGCGCTTAACCGCCACGAAATCTATCTCTTTTTTATACAGCATCCCGGCATACACTTCGTATCCGCGCCGCAGCAGCTCAACAGCGACGATATTCTCCAGGATTCTGCCGTAATCCATATTTTTGGTACCGAGTTTGGCATAGCGGAACGTGTGATCGCTCAGATTCTATTTCTCAAAATCAAGAATTTTTCATTTTTGAGTAATAGATTTATCAAATACGCCTCAAAGCAGCAAAGGCACTCTCCCCCAGCTATTCCGGCAGCGCGGAACTCAGACCATACGATAATATTTTTAACTGCTTGACGCTGAACGACAAAATATGTCTTATCCGATGTTTATAATAAAAGCAGTATAGTTTTCGGTCAGGTGAGCAGTCTCTCCAACCGCTGACTTACACGCGGCAGCCTCGGTTGAGAAGGCCGCAAAACGGAATTGACGTTTTCGAAAGGGGAAAACATAATGGGTGTTTTGGATTTTTTGTTTAAGGCTGCTGCTGTCGGTGTCATCGGCTATGCGATAGCAAATGACAACACACGGGAATCAATGATTAGGGATGCTGAAAGACGCGGAGATGAATGGGAAAGGGAAGCGCGAAAAAGGGGATATTCATCTGAGCAGATTTCGGCAGCTCGGGAGCGTTACGACGAAAAAGTCGCGGGAATGAGAGAAGCCAGCGATAGGTTTAAGGATTATAAAAATTCTCGGAGAAAGGAATACTAAAGCGGATCCTTTGTCAAGACAAAAAAGCGGCAGCGGGCTCACTGAGCAGCCATACAGCGGCTTCGGCAAAGGAGCGTTGACAGGCGTCCTCTGCACAGCGCCGCAGCGCTCCGACCGCAAGAACCGGCGGCATAACTGTCAGCACGGTGCAGCTCCGTCCGCTCGATACAGATACGCCGGCCGTTGGCACAGTCTTTGGCTGTGTCAACGGCACCCTCTGACGGTGAGGAAGAATTCCGCGCTGTCAGAGGGTATGTTTTTGCGGCGGAAAGAAACAATATAAGTTCGGATGACGGGACTGAATTTTACTTTACGCTATCTGTTTATAATGAAGGAGACATCGCCATGGGATACAGAGAGGATTATTTCAAAAACAATCCGAGCAGCCACGGATGGTATACGTGCGCCAAATGCGGCCGAAAACTTCGGCGCGGCGATGCGGATATAGACCACATCTTTCCGCAGTCATTAGGCGGATGGGACGGTGAGGACAACTTACAGTGTCTGTGCAAACGATGCAACCGTTCCAAGGGGAACGATATGAGTGATGTTATGGACGACTACAGAAGAAAAAACAGGAAAGGATCTTTTGAATTCCACGACTGGTTCGGCGATTTCGACGATGACATCCGCTAAACGGGCGGAGTGGGGATCCGTCTGAGCTTACCATCCCCGAGCCCATCCCCGTATTTAATGTAAGCGCAACAAAAAAATTTACAACACGTTTTACAAATACCGCCCGGTCACGCTCTCCCGGCAGGATTTAATCTCCTCCGCCGTGCCGCAGGCCACGATCCGCCCGCCCTGCTCGCCGCCCCCCGGTCCCATGTCGATGATAAAAGGAATACTGTCTCAAAAGTCTAAGCGTTAAGCAGCCAATCCGCCGCATCCACGATACGAATGCCTTCATAATCCGTCTCCGCATGGTTGGTCCTCGCCAGCAGCAGCTTGGGATATGCGTCTTTTATCTGGAGCAGAGGAGCCGTTTCCCGCGCGAACGTCTTTTCATCGGCGATATTGTCAGATACCTGAATATACATTTTCTCGCTGCGCTTAACCGCCACGAAATCTATCTCTTTTTTATACAGCATCCCAGCATACACTTCGTATCCACGCCTTAAAAGCTCGACAGCGACGATGTTTTCCAGTACCCTGCCGTAATCCATGTTTTTAGTGCCCAGCTTGGCATAGCGGAAGGTATGATCGCTCAGATAATATTTCTCGTTAGAAGTCAGATATTTTTTGCCGCGAATATCGTATCGGCGGACTTTGTAAAAAGCAAACGCCTGACAGAGATGCTGTATGTAAGCGGATACGGTTTTGTTTTTAATGCTGTCCTTACCGCCGGACAAAGAATCCGCTATATTTCTGGGCGAAGAAAGATTGGAAATATTGTCCATCAGATAATCGGCAATCCTGTCCATCAGTACAGTATTCCGTATCTTGTATTTCTGTCTGATATCGCGCACTATCAGGGTGTTGAAAATATCAGCTATATAATCGTACTTCGCTTCCTGCTTGCGATAGAGATATGATCCCGGCATGCCGCCTTCCAGGAGATAGCGATCAAAAGCCTTATAGGGGTCGTCCAATTCATAATACAGCATGAACTCAGCGAAGGAGAAAGGATATACTTTGATCTCAAAGGTTCGGCCTGTGAACAAGGTGGCCAGATCCGAACTCAGCAGGAACGCGTTGGAGCCGGTGATGTAAATATCGTACCGTTCCGAAGCGTGCAAACCGTTCAATGCCTTTTCAAAGCCCCGACACATCTGCACTTCGTCGATCATGAGGTAATTGTCGGCGCCGGGCTGGTATTTCTCGGAAACGAAATCGTACAGCGCCCGATATGTCTGCAGATGCTCATACTCGGGAAAATTGAAATTTATATGAATGATGTTGGCGTCCGGGTTGGCGGCCTGCACCATGCCTATGAAGGCTTCGAGCAGTTTGGACTTGCCGCTGCGGCGCACTCCGGTAATGACCTTGATGTCCGGCGTGCCCATCACGTCCGTAAGCGTCTGCAGATACTCTTTTCTCTCGATCAGCTTCATAGATGTTCACCTCGGCATTATCATACCGATTCTATTACTCAAAATCAATATTTTTTCAATTTTGAGTAATAGAAAGCTTTACCGCAGCAGCGCCTGCACATCCGGCGGTTCCGGTTCCGGAAATGGCGGCCTCCGCGCGCACGTTAACTCGCCTTTAAATTTTAACCTTAAAGTTACACATTAGCAAAAAAAAAAAAACAATCTGTTACAATTATTTGGTACTGAATTACAGTATGAATATTCATACAATTAAGGAGCTTCTTTCTATGTTTTCTCCGTTCGACAGAACAGATTTACCATCAGATATTGACGATAAGAGAGTCGCTTTGCTCTTCGGGAAAAAGTTACCACAAAAAGGAGAAACAACACCAAAGATTCCCGCCGACGACGGCTCGGTGAAATGGTTCCTGCTCTACGATTTTCTGCCCAAGCGCTCGGCGGAAAAACTAATTCATACTCCGGCAATTTGGGAAAGTGATGACCCGGCTGGTTGTTTTCAAAGCGATCAAATAAGAATATGCACATATTTGAGCTGGAGCTTCGATAGAGGCTTATACGATTTAGATACCCTACTAAAAGGTTATGATATACTAATAAAAATTAATGCAAGAGATGTATTTCATCCTAATGGGTATGGCAGTGAATATAATGGAGAAAATTTACTGAAAGCATTCATGCAGGCACGTCCCCTTCACGACAAACGATCAGGGTATGCCCGAGAGCCTTTTGAAATGAAAAGTCTAATGGAGAGCTGGAGGATCTTTACGGCATACTATATGGATAATTATGAAGATGAATATGAGCATCTTTCTAAAAAATTGCCTGTCACAAAATTGCCTGTAAACGCCGACGATATTGCAGCCGACAGCCGGCGCAAGATTAAGAAAGACGACATCATTCTCGCGGAACTTGCCAAGAGCGGCGAAGCTGCCGACAGTGCAAATTACCTGGTCTTCACGGAAACCGCCCTGTACCAATTTGTCAACCATAAGATACAAAATATCATCCGTTACGCGGAAATAGAAGACGCGGATTTTACCGATGACAGCGTATCCGTAACCACCCAAGACAAAAACTGCGTCAACATCGAAGTAGGTCCTTCGTCAGATATCAAAGAGAAGAGTCCCAGAATTCTTTTCAATCTGCTTATGGACATCAAGGAAAGGGTAGAAAAAAAAACTACTGCCTAACGGCAGATAAAACCCGAACAGCATTAGTCTGCGGTCAGAGCGAAGCCTGTCATACAGACAGACCCTACAACGTTCCGGCCGCAGAACCAATTTCAGTCCCCACAAACCCTGCCATTTCAGCTTCGGAAAACACCGCCGCCTCAGCCGCGGAAATATCAGCAAAAGCCGAGCTGTGCAGATCGATACTCGCGATAAAAACAGCAGCAGCCGATGGGAAGAATAAAGCAAGCGGCAGCGCTAACAGCGGCGCGATCCATACAGCCGCCCCAACCGGCATCAGCACTAATTTAGATAATCCCGGCGGTTCCGCCGGCCGGACTTCCAATTCCCCGCAGAACACCGGCGTAAAAGCCGCCGGCGCAGTTTACGGCAATGTCAGCAGCGCCTCCACCATCTACGGCGAGGAAAAATTCCACGCCGTCAGAGGGCACGGTTTCGCGGCGGAACGCGCCAATACGCTTTACGACAAGCTGACCGGCCACAATTCCGTCATAGTCGGCGACGACAACGCCAAAAACGGCGCCGACAGGATGGTGGACGGCATCAGCATCCAGTCCAAATACTGCAGTTCCGGCAGCAAATGCATAGCGGAATGTTTCGACGACGGCAAATTCCGCTATATGAACCCCGACGGTTCTCCCATGCAGATCGAAGTGCCCAGCGACAAATACGAAGACGCCGTGAAAGCTATGCAGGAAAGGATCCGCCGCGGGCAGGTTCCGGGAGTAACCGACCCCGCCAAAGCCAAAGACATCGTCCGGAAGGGCCATTTCACCTACGAGCAGACCAAAAACATCGCCAAAGCCGGCACCATCGAATCCCTGACTTACGATGCCGCCAACGGAACCGTCATAACGGCCTATTCCTTCGGCATAACCGCCCTCATATCGTTCGCCGTTTCAATATGGAACGGCGAGGATATGCAGACCGCCCTGAGAAACGCCGCTTTGAACGGTCTTAAAGTCGGCGGGCTGACCTTCGCCAACGCCATTCTGGCGGGCCAGCTCGTCAAAGCCGGGGCCGGACGCAGTACCCTGCTGAACGCCGGCAGCGAATATATAGTTTCGATACTGGGTCCCAAAGGGTCGGCCTTTTTGGTCAACGCTTTCCGCAGCGGCAGCAACATCTACGGCGCAGCGGCCATGAAAAGCGCGGCCAAGTTGCTCAAAAGCAATGCGGTTACGGCAGGGGCTTCAATCATAATACTTTCCGGCGTCGATGTCGCGGATATTTTCCGGGGCAGGATATCGGGCGCTCAGCTTATGAAAAACTTCACCGGAACCGTGGCGACGGTTGCTGGCGGAACCGCGGGCTGGACGGCCGGGGCGGGAGCAGGCGCCTCGATCGGAGCAACCGTCGGTTCAATCGTTCCCGGTGTCGGTACGGCTTTAGGCGCAGCGGCGGGAGGTTTGGTAGGCGGTTTAGTCGGGTCTTTCACCGGCGGCAGCCTGGCCGGCAAAGCGACAAATGCGGTACTCGACGAATTCATCGAAGACGACGCCAATCAGATGATCAAAATTATCGAAAAGCAGTTCGTGCGTTTAGCGGCGGATTACCTGTTGTCCAAAAAGGAGACCGAAAGCGTTGTAGAGCAGCTGGGCGAAACAGTTACGGCCTCGACTTTGAAAGAAATGTACGCCAGCGGCAGCCCAAAGGTTGCCAAACAAGTTATGCTCACTTCCATCAATCCGCTTTTCGCGCTGACGGTTGACAAGGAAGATTTGCAGGAGGACAGCAGAGCCAGAGATAAGTACGCCCGCGCTATGCTGCTGCCCATTATTGAAAGACAGGTAAACCAACGGAAAAGGATCGGCAATATCTCTACCGCCGACATGCGGCTGGGGCTGCGGCTGGCCCTGGAAGACCTGGCAGACGCTGAGGAATCTTAAGCAACTCAACCGCTGCCGGCTCGCTCATAAATACCGCCCGGTCACGCTCTCCCGGCAGCCCTTAATCTCCTCCGCCGTGCCGCAGGCCACAATGCGCCCGCCCTGCTCGCCGCCGCCCGGCCCCATGTCGATGATGTAATCCACGCTGGCGATTACGTATATTCAGAAACCTTATATAATTATCAAATTATATACAATCAATTTAAACATACCACACCGGCACAGCCAGGATGTTGTCCCGCAGCATTCCCGGCTGCGGGCATTGGCAGATCACCGCCCCGTTAGCCAGAGTTTCCGGAGGATCACCGTCAATTTCCCGCTGGGACATCGTTGACAGTTCAATAATACCCACGCGTCCGGCCAAAGATTCACTAGCACGGGCCATCAATTCCAGCGGCTGGGAACCGGAAAGACAAAACAAGCTCTTATCCCGACTCTCGTCGCAGGCGATTTTAATGTAGCGAAACAGTCCCGGAGCGCACTGCACTTCGTCGTAAACAACCGGCGGCTTATTCAGCATCATAAACATCTGCGGATTGTCGTTGGCCTGTTCTTCGATAAAGGGATCGTCCAGGGACACGTATTTACGTCCCGGGAATAAACGCTTGATAAGCTCGGTTTTGCCGGTTTGGCGGGCTCCGGTCAGCAAAAGGCTTTTAAATGTCCGATCGGTTTTCAGCGCGATGCCTTCTAAGGCTCTGGGAATGTACTACATGGCTTTGTTCTTTCTTTGGCTTTTTTGGCAAATCTGGGATTTAATTCTGGTTTTGCCAAAAAGATAATAAAGCCTCCCGAAGCAGCCAATGACTGCACTCAATGCTAAAGCTGAGCCACGACCTTTCCCGCTCCCCAGGGCGCTCCTTCAGCTGTTCCATTATAGACCACGCAGGGCACGCCCTCAAAGGCGTCAGCGGCAATCTTGCGCACGCTGTCGGGAATAACCAGCGCCTCCAAGTTCCTGCAGCCGAAGAAAGCGCCTCTCCCAATTTCTGTCACTGTATCGGGAATATTGATTTTCCGCAGACTTTCACAATTGCCGAAAGCGCACCCGGAAATGTCTGTAATTCCCGAAGGGAGCTGAACGTAAAGCAAATTTTTGCAGTTCCAAAACGCCCAATTATTAATTGTTTTACATGTTCCCGTAAATCGACGGGCATATTTGCATGTTGCGAAACACTCATCATAGGCAAAGACCTGTTCTTCTGACGGTTCTTTTGAAACAACTGCAGATTCCGATTCGGCGATTTTTACAGATACTAAAGAAATACAGTCTGAAAACGCACAAAAACCAATTCTTTCAACTCTATCAGACAGTATAACCGAGGTTATTCCGCAACAGTTCATAAAGGTTCTGTCGGCGACCTGATTTAGCCCGGAAAGAATAACTATACCGCGCAATGCCTGACAGTTGTAAAACGCACTGCTACCAATTACTTCTATACCGGAATGGAAATTAATAGATTCAAGCTTTCGGCAATTCCAAAACGCATCGCTGTCTATACGCTTAAGGCCTATCGGAAGCACTGCAGCAACCAGCCGATTACAATTAAAAAAAGAGCCTTCTCCAATTTCAACTAAATCGTCTGGCAGTATAACTTCTTGTAAGCGCCAGCAGCTGCCAAACATATTTCCGCTGATAGAATTCAAATGCGCAGGGAGTTTAGCCGATAATAGACCGGTACAGTTCGAAAAAACGCTGTGTCCCATGGCCTTAACGCTGTCGGGAAGAAAAACCGCCTTTAGGCTGCGGCAGTCCTTAAACGCACCATCGTCAATCATCAAGAGCCCCTGCGGCAAGTTAACGGTTTCCAGTCCAAAGCAGCCCGCAAAAGCATAATCGTTAATAATTTCAATATGAGGCGGAATCTGAACTTCTTTCAAAGTGGAACAGTTTTTAAACACTCCGTAACCTATATACGTCAGAGCATCCGGCAAAACAATAGTATTTAAACTAGTGCACTCCTCAAAAGCACCTGATTCTATAATGGTTACGCTGTCGGGTAAAGATACAGTTTCCAATGCAGTGCATTGTGCAAACGCATACCTGCCGATACTGATCAGTCCGTCAGGGACAGTCAATATGGTAAGATCGCGGCATTTATTAAAAGCACCACATTCTATAGCTTCGACACCGCAGCGCACATTAACAGACGAGCATCTTTTACCTGCACGCAACAGCATTGTACCATCTTCGCTGTATATAACATCGTCATTATTTTTATGGCTTTCGTAGTTATAAATCTTGCTTACAGGCAATTTGTTGACGCAAGCAACAATACCATCACCTAACCTCTGTATAACGCCGCACAACATTCGGCTGAGAGTATTCATTGTCTTTATTTGAAATAAATCAGTCCGGCAGCGCTCAGCGGGACCCAGCAAGCGCTGTCCGTGCGCGAATAATGCCATATTCACAAGGTGAATGTCATATATTCCTTTAGCGATGTAAAATTCCGTTATGGTATCAAAAAGATCACTGCGCTGCCATGTAAAACCCAGCGCATCCAGCATCTCTCTAGTTTCGTCAACGGATAGTTCCAACGCTATGGCTACAGCTAAAGCAGTATATTTATTAGGAGAAACATTCGCGTCAAAGCACAGAGCCTGCAAATAACTGCTGCTGATATTAGCCCTTACCGCACATTGTTCACAGTGTAATGCTTTTAAATTTATAAAGCGGATAACTATCTGTGACCAAAGCTGCGAAGGATTACCGTTATCATCTTCTATGTGAGATACATGACGAAACAAAACCGGCAGCTGCTCAAAAGCATCAGAGCTCCAATGGTTCTGCTCAAATGAACGATTATCTGTTATGTCCGCTACAGCTTCGTTTCTATGAAAATAATAATAAGTTTTTTCATACATCCAACTGAGTGGACCATCCAACACGCTTATGTCCTTATCATTATATTTGCAGTAATAATATTCATCAGCAATACACTGCAAATAATCTACAGTATCTAAAAACGATTTCACTATAAAATCATGCAGTTCAGAATAACCGGGAAGGAAATCAACCTGCAGCATATATCGGTTAAAGAGCACCAGGTAAACATCAAGTTCCCGCTCCTGCAGAAATGCGGCTATCGCATCCTTGGCCACGCACAGCGCCTGTTCTTTGGGATATCCATTGTACCCGGTGGAGAGCAGCGGAAAGGCCAAGCTGGAGCATCCCTTCTCCGCCGCCAGCCGCAGCGCGTTGCGATAGCAGGAAGCCAAAAGTTCTTCCTCGCCGTTCTGCCCGCCATGCCACACCGGACCTACGGTATGAATGACATACCGGCACGGCAGTTTGCAGGCCTCAGTAATCTTAGCTTCTCCGACAGCACAGCCATTTAAAGCAGCGCAGGCCCGCTTCAGCCCCCGCCCTGCGGCTTTGTGAACGCGCTCAAAGACAGAGCCTCCGCTCAGCAGAGTCGTGTCGGCGGAACTGACAATGGCATCGGTTTTCATAGCGGCAATATCGCCCTGAACTATTAAAAAAGGCATAAATATTATATTATGCTCTTACACTTTTAATCTTCTCTTACACTTTTAATCTTCTGAAGATATTTTCTACATTATCGGCAGTAATTAATTACCTCTATCACGAAGAGCAACCACTAATAATCTTATAGTGATAATATGATCGTAGCTGACAGCCAGCCATAATACGTCAAAAAGGACCTTTAATCCACTATGAATAGTTTAAGTTTTATGTGCCGCATCCGCAAAAGTGATCATCGCATGGTTAACCCCCCTCAAGGACATTTTGCGGATTGGGCTTATGGCAACGCTCAGTGGTCTGATTTTGGTGAATATGTCCCCGATTTATCAGAAGAGCACTGAGAGCGCAGTAGTATAACGCCGAATCCCGGTGAAGAACGAACCGTCTTCGTAGAGGTACCGTTTAATGAAAGTTTAGGTTCCGATTTTTGGATGTTGTTTGAACCGGCTTTAATATACTTCAACGGTCCAGACTCTGCTCCCGGCGACATCGACAAATGCGCCGTTGCACGATGCCGCTTCGACAAAGTGCTGGCAGCGGACGCATTTTCCGCTTGGATCAGAATAACGGTGCTGACTGTTATTCCTCTGGCCGAGCTTTACAAATATTACGATGAATCCGCTTCCGATGATCCGATCGATAAGCTTGATGATTTTTATGACGATGAAATATACACCTTTCAAAACGACAGGTGGCTTATTAAATTGGGCAGCGGCGAAGGCGATTATGCAAAAGAAATATGGACATACAAAGATAATAATAATAATATTCAGCACTTAGTAATGCAGGATCAAGCTTACATGCATTATTGGGGAGATATTAATATAGGCAATATCGTAAACAATCCCCATACCTAAGATTCAACTGCCGTTTCTCAGGCCACTTGTCGGATCTGCTCTTTAAAAACATCTTATGCCGAAAGAGATCAACGCAATGGCTGCGGCGAAGCATCTCAGCTATTTTTCAATAAAACGCATAAGCTCACGCACAATCGGTTAATGATTATTGCGCTCATCAGATTCACTGCCCAAAATTATATTGAGCATCTGCCGCGGAGTCACAATAAAACGTTCAACGGGAAAATGCTTGATATTTCCCGTTACTAAATAAGCATCTTCGTCTCGGCGTTCTTCCATGACAACTTCATAAAAGACACGATCCTTTTCATCCGGAAGCTCTATGGCTGACGCCTCTCCCTCAACGCAAACGGCATATTGCCGAATTCCGTGAATAATACTATCAACTGTTTCCTGATCCAGATGAAAACGCGGACGCAGCAAAACCTGACGATATTCATTTATAATCCTGTCGTTTAATACCGGAATAATAATACCGGCAAAAGCCAGCTCAATAATGCTGCCCGGCACGGATTCCCACTTTAAAGCCGCGGAAACCAAGACATTCGTATCAATGACAGCATAATATTTCATATCATTGACAGTTTCTGACAGCCGCAATCTCAGCGTTAATCTCGTCAAGGGACATGTCAGAAATGCCATGCTCTTTGGCGATGCGGCTGGCCCTTTGCATAGCCAAAACCCCCGGATTAACGTCAGCATCCTCAATTTTCATGCTGAAAGGTATGCCCTTTTCCCGCACCAAACGCGACAGACACATCCTCAGATATGAAGGCAAATCCAGCCCCAACTGCTGACAAATCCGCATCGCCGCCAGCTTTTCGGCGCTGTCGGCCCTGAACTGCACCAAAGAACTTGCCATACCTGTATCCTCCCCAATAATACCGCAGTCAAATACCCGCCTATATTACAGACAGCATAATTATAACGCTATATTACTGCGATTGCAATCAAATGATTACAGATAAAAAAGATAAAGCCCAATAAAACGGTCAGAATAATATTCCGCAGCAGCTCGGAGCCGATCAGCGGTCTGGGTTATAAAGGCGAAAAGTCTTTTGGTTGGAATAATTACCCATAGACTTAACCAATTAAGAATTAGTAGATTCGGGAGAATCTAAAACATGGCCTACCCCAAACCACTGTCCGCTAAATCTCTGGCCAAACTGTACGAGCAGTCCAAGTTATCGAAAAAGGCCATAGATTACCTGCGCAAATTCTTTGCCGCCTGCGCCAATTTATAAGGCGCAGTTTCCCTGAATGACGCGTGGACAATATTCCAAAAGATGAAAAACGCTCCCAAACTGCACAGAAAAGATTTATTGAACTTTTCCTCAATAGCCCGGCGCGAAGAACAGCCTTATTTTGTGTTTGGAATCGAAGAACTGTACGCAGAAGAGCCACATAATGAATTAAACCGCTTCATCGTCTCCAAAGAATTAATCGGACGCGGCTATGGTGTCTGTCCGGCTGGACTCCAAACGAACTCAATAAACTGCACGGCATTGCACGGCCCACAGCCATCTCTTTTGGCCCCGGCATCCAACAAGCTTTTGCTGACGGCACGCTGGACAGAGAAGAAATAATCAAAAAGATGCGGGAGATGGGTATAGAAGTGATCAAATAAGCAGCCAATCCGCCACATCCACGATCCGAATGCCTTCATAATCCGTCTCCGCATGGTTGGTTCTCGCCAGCAGCAGCTTGGGATAGGCGTCTTTTATCTGGAGCAGCGGAGCCGTTTCCCGCGCAAACGTCTTTTCATCGGCGATATTGTCAGATACCTGAATATACATTTTCTCGCTGCGCTTAACCGCCACGAAATCTATCTCTTTTTTATACAGCATCCCAGCATACACTTCGTATCCACGCCTTAAAAGCTCGACAGCGACGATGTTTTCCAGTACCCTGCCGTAATCCATGTTTTTAGTGCCCAGCTTGGCATAGCGGAAGGTATGATCGCTCAAATAATATTTCTCGTTAGAAGTCAGATATTTTTTGCCCCGAATATCGTATCGGCGGACTTTGTAAAAAGCAAAAGCCTGACAGAGATACTGAATATAAGCGCTGACGGTTTTATGGTTAACTTTATCCATATTCACCGTTAAAGCATCGGCAATACTCCTGGATGAAGAAAGATTAGAGATATTGTCCATGAGATAATCGGTTATCCTGTTCAACAGCGCCGCATGGCGTATTTTATACTTTTGCCTGATATCGCGCACTATCAAGGTATTAAAAATGTCTGCGATATAGTCGTATTTGGCCTCCTGCTTGCGGTACAGATACGATCCCGCCATACCGCCTTCCATAATATAACGGTCTAAAGCCCTATACGGCTCATGCAGATCATAATACAGCATAAATTCCGCCAATGAGAACGGATACAACTTTATTTCAAAGGTTCGCCCGGTGAACAAAGTAGCTAAATCCGAACTGAGCAAAAACGCGTTGGAGCCGGTGATGTAAATATCGTATCGTTCCGAGGCATGCAGGCCGTTTAATGCTTTTTCAAATTCCCGGCACATCTGCACTTCATCGATCATGAGGTAATTGTCCGTGCCGGGCTGATACTTATCGGAAACGTAATCATACAGCGCCCTATATGTCAGCAGATGGTCATATTCCGGGAAATTATAATTGATATGAATGATATTGGCCGCAGGATTGGCAGCCTGCACCGTTCCCATAAGCGCTTCGAGCAGCTTCGACTTGCCGCTGCGGCGCACTCCGGTAATGACTTTAATGTCCGGCGTGCCCATGACATCCGCAAGCGCCTGAAGATATGTTTTTCTTTCAATCAGCTTCACAAACGATCACCTCGGCGTTATAATACCAATTTTATTTCCCAAAATCAATAATTTTTAATTTTTGGGTAATAAAAGAACCGTATACGTTACATGCGCTGCCCACCGCTCACCCGCAGTCTTTCCAAAGGCACGGAAATTAAACCGTACGATATTTTTTGCTGCTTGGCGTTGAGTGACAGAATATGTCTTATCTGATGTTTATAATACAAGCAGTATAGTTTCCGGTCAGGCGAACAGTTTCTCCGGCCGTTGGCTTACCAGCGGCGGCCTCGATTGTGAAAGCGGAAGAAAGGCAGGCAGACATGGTTCTTTGAGCAAC
The DNA here is from genome assembly GCA_030535355.1 of bacterium. Taxonomy (GTDB): domain Bacteria; phylum Vulcanimicrobiota; class Xenobia; order Xenobiales; family Xenobiaceae; genus JAFSXO01. The sequence continues at coordinate 15,245 of JAUNIO010000017.1, forward strand.
TTTTAACTTTAAAGTTACATTTTAGCAAAAAAAAAAAAAACGATTTGTTACAATTAAACTATGCTAAGAAAACAGCACTATACTTACTCATTGTGTAAGATAAGAACACAGCGAAACTAAAGCAGCAAGATGTACGGCAAGGAGCGGACATAATGGCATTTTGGAACAAAAACAAAGAATTGCAAAAAATTGGCGAAGCGGATTTTAAAGATATGTCCAAAAAGAAACCAGTCGATATAATAACCATGCTGCCGAGTATGGATCGCGAGGTAGCTGTTAAAGTCCTAGAACAGTGTCCTTCAATTGTAAATGCTACTGTAGAAATAGGCGCCAATGTACTTGCCAGCAATGATAAAAGTGTTATGTCCACACATGAAGCATTGGACTGCATTATTTCTTCCTTACAGAATATAAACTTAAACGAACTATCACACGCAGAAAAGCTTTCAATTACCGATAAAATGATTCAAGTCGCTAATATAAAAAAAGAACTGGACAATAATAATAAAGGTTTTCTTTCCAACACAGTTAAAAATATTGGTTATATCGCATGTGGCGCATTAACTATTTTTGCCGTAGTTGCCGGTGTAAAAAACAAGGAATGACGTCATACAATTGACCGCGTCCGTTTGTCCTGATTTTACGATATAGAGGTATGACTATGGGATTGCTCAACGAAGAAGAAGTACTAAATAAATTAAGCGTCAAGAACTTTTACAATTTATCTAAAGATAAGATAGATCAATTAGTACCTATATTAGGCAAAATAGATCCAAATACCGTACAAAAAATATTAGCTCACTCGCCATCACTTTTAAACGCCAGCGTAGAATTCGGGAAGAAAGCCCTGGACAGCAACGATAAATCTGCAGGCGACGCACAAACGATTATCAAAACCAATTTAGATATTCTCGGAAATTATTTAGAAAGAAACAATTTATCATTAGAAGAGCTAAAATATGTTGGCGACAAAATGACAGAATTAGCAAAGATCTCGATGCAAATCCATCAAGGCAACCAATCTTTTTGGAAAGAAATGTTTTGTATTGCAGGATCAATTATTGTCGGTATTTGTTATGTATTTTCGGATTCCAAAGATAATAGTTAGAGATAAACGATAGATTCCATATCAATAAAACTTTAATAGATTATATTATAATACATAAATATTATTATAATATAATCTCCAAAACTGCATTATTACTGATCATAGATTACCTAGGACGATAAGTTGAGCTATAACCGGAACAAACCCACTATTGATGACGCAGTGCAACGTTTGTTGCAAAACAATAAGAGCCGGATCAAAGACTCTGTTAATAGAAACAGCAGTTTCAACGCTTGCCAGCAACACAACCGTTTCTACCTAACCGCCGATCTGGACCCTAATTGCCCTGCGTCCTTGGCCAACGCCAGCAGATGGAATTTTAATCGCAAAGACATTCTTGCCGTACTCGGCGATCTAACCAATAAGTGTCTGGTTTTTACCGAGAAGAAACTGTTCGAACTGAATATGGCTCCGAACGTCCAAGCGCTCCGCAGCCTGCACTGCGCCATAGACTATGCGGAAATCGCCGAAGTTTATGACACGCAGCATGAAGTCAACATAGAATTAAAAAACGGCCGCCAATTCCGTTTTGACTGTTACCCGCCGCAGCCTCTGTACGATCTGCTTACAGCTATCATAAACGGAGACCAAGAATTACAGCCCAGCCGTTATGCGGGGCTTCAAAGTGAGAACAGCCGCAGCATCAGTGATAAATCTTACCAAAGGCAGCAGTTTGCCCACTCCTCAGAAACGGTTTACGGCAGCACCAGCGCTTCGTCCGCCCCACGCAGCCGCGGCACGCAAACAGCCGGCACAGTCTACGGAAATGTCAGCAGCGCCTCCACCATCTACGGCGAGGAAAAATTCCACGCCGTCAGAGGGCACGGTTTCGCGGCGGAACGCGCCAATACGCTTTACGACAAGCTGACCGGCCACAATTCCGTCATAGTCGGCGACGACAACGCCAAAAACGGCGCCGACAGGATGGTAGACGGCATCAGCATCCAGTCCAAATACTGCAGTTCCGGCAGAAAGTGCATACAGGAATGTTTCGACGACGGCAAATTCCGCTATCTCAATCCCGACGGCACCCCCATGCAGATCGAAGTGCCCAGCGACAAATACGAAGATGCCGTTAAGGCCATGCAGGAAAGAATCCGCCGGGGGCAGGTTCCGGGAGTAACCGACCCCGCCCAAGCCAAAGACATCGTCCGGCAGGGCCATTTCACCTACGAGCAGGTCAAAAACATCGCCAAGGCCGGAACCATCGAATCCCTGACTTACGACGCAGTCAACGGAAGCATCATAACGGCCTATTCCTTCGGCATCACCACCGTCATTTCGTTCGCCGTTTCGATATGGAACGGCGAGGATATTCAGACCGCTCTGAATAATGCCGCTTTGAACGGTCTTAAAGTCGGCGGGCTGACCTTCGCCAACGCCATTCTGGCGGGCCAGCTCGTCAAAACAGGAGCCGTACGCAGTACCCTGCTGAACGCAGGCAGCGAATATATCGTTTCGATCTTGGGTCCAAAAGGGTCGGCTTTTTTGGTCAACGCTTTCCGCAGCGGCAGCAGCATCTACGGCGCGGCGGCCATGAAAAGCTTGGCCAAGCTGCTCAGGAGCAATATGGTTACGGCAGGAGCTTCAATCATAATACTTTCCAGCGTCGATGTCGCGGATATTTTCCGGGGCAGAATATCGGGCGCTCAGCTGATGAAAAACATCACCGGAACTGCGGCAGCAGTAGCGGGCGGAACCGGGGGCTGGGTCGCCGGATCGGGCGTAGGCGCTTCGGTCGGAGCAACCGTCGGTTCTGTCGTTCCCGTTATCGGTACGGCGGCCGGAGCCGCAGTAGGCGGGGTTATCGGCGGCCTGACAGGATCGTTCACCGGCGGCAGCCTGGCCGGCAAAGCTGCAAATGCGGTACTTGACGGATTCATCGAAGACGACGCCAATCAAATGGTCAGGATTATCGAAAAACAATTTATGCAGTTGGCTGAAGATTATCTTCTAACCGGCAATGAGACTAAAGATATTGTAGACACAATAAGCAAAACATTCACCGGATCAGAATTAAAAGATATGTATGCCAGCAGCGATCAAACCGCTTTTGCCAATAATCTTCTGACGTTTATTATCGAAATGCACATATCTCGGCGAAAAAAAATAAGCAAAATATCACGCCAAGATATGCAGATGGGACTGCGGCTGGCCCTGGAATACCTGGCGGACGCTGAGGAATCTTAAGCAACTCAACCGCTGCGGGTTGCTCACAAATACCGCCCGGTTACGCTCTCCCGGCAGCCCTTAATCTCCTCCGCCGTGCCGCAGGCCACAATCCGCCCGCCCTGCTCCCCGCCGCCCGGCCCCATATCAACGATATAATCCGCGTTGGCGATCACGTCCAGATCGTGCTCGATCACCACCACGGTCGCCCCCGCCTGAACCAGACGGTCAAAGACCCGCAGCAGCACCTGCACGTCCAAAGGATGCAGCCCAATCGTCGGCTCATCGAAGACGAAAACCGCGTCCTCCTGAGTCCGTCCCATCTCGCTGGCCAATTTCAGCCGCTGGGCCTCCCCGCCCGAAAGCGCGGGGGTATCCTCTCCCAAAGTCAGATACCCCAGGCCCAAATCGCGCAGCACCGCCAGCTTGCTATATATCTTCTTATTGCCCGCTAAAACTTTTAGGGCATCATCAACGGTCATAGCCAGCAGCTGCGGCAGGGAATAGGCCGCCGTTTCCGGTTTCGGCATCCAGAGCACGCGCTCAGCTTCCTCGCCGTAACGCCTGCCCCAGCAGTCAGGGCATTTAATCGTCACATCGGGCAGAAACTGCACATCTAAGGAAATCTGCCCCGTACCGTCGCAGGTCGGGCAGCGCAGCCGGCCCGTATTGTAGGAGAAGTCTCCAGCCTTTAACTTCCCCGTTTGGGCCGCTTCCGTGCCCGCATAGAGCTTGCGCAGATCATCTAGGACGCCGCTGTATGTAGCCACCGTGGAGCGGATATTGATGCCGATAGGAGAAGCGTCGATCAGGTTAGCCCGCCGAATGCCCTCCGCTTCCAGTTCCAGTACGGGAAAAGGTAACTTTTCTCCAGCGCAGTAAGCTGCCAGCCCGGGAATTAAGCTTTCCAACACCAGGGTAGTTTTGCCGGAACCCGATACGCCGGTCACAGCTATCAGCCTTCCTTTGGGAAGTTCCAGACTCAGCTCGTGCACCGTATGAATGGGAGCGGTCCGCATCCGAATCCTTCCCAATTTAAACAAATCTTTCCGCTCTATGCGTTGGCGCACCTGCATATCGCCTATACCCGCCAAAAACGGAGCTATTTTAGAGCTGTTTATCTGCTCAACTTCCGCAAGGCTGCCCTGGGCGACTATCGTCCCTCCCTGGCTTCCCGCCAGCGGCCCCAGCTCGATCAGATGATCGGCATGTTTGAGCACTCGCACATCGTGATCGACCAAAACCACGGAGTTGCCGTCAGCTAACAGGCTGTCGATGACCTCCAGCAAGCCGTCGATATTGGATTGATGCAGGCCGATGCTGGGTTCATCCAAAACGTAAAGCACCCCAGTGGTCTCATTGCGCACAGCCCGGGCCAGCTGCACCCGCTGCCGCTCTCCCGTAGATAAAGTGCTGCTGGCGCGATCCAGGGACAAATAGCTGAGCCCCAAATCGTTTAGACGTTTGGCGTTGTCCAGAAAAGACTGAATAATGCTTTCTGCCATGGGGCGCAGTTCCTCGGGAAGCGCTGCGGGAACGGATTTCACCCAGGGAATCAGCTTGGCCAGGGTCATGGCCGTGGCTTCGGCTAGATTTATCCCCAACAGCGTCGTCGAACGCACCTTAGCGGAAAGCCTGGTCCCGCCGCAGTCGGGGCAAGGAGCTTCGTGCAGGAACTTCTCCACCCGCTTCATGCCCTTTTCATCTTTGACCTTGGCCAAAGCGTTTTCCACGGTATGCACGGCGCTGTAATAGGTAAAATCCATCTCCCCGGCCATGTTGTTCTTTTCGTTGTAATACAAAATATGGCGCTTTTCGGCGGGACCGTGAAAGACGACCTCCTTTTCTTCAGGGGTAAGCTCGCGGAAGGGCACATCAGTGCGCACCCCCATTTCGCGGGCGATGTCCTTCATCAGCGACCACATCAGCGTCTGCCAGGGCGCGACCGCCCCTTCGTCGATGCTTAGAGAATCATCGGGAACCAGCGCCGCCTCGTTGACGGTGCGCACCACTCCGGTTCCCGAACAGGCCGGACAGGCACCCTCCGAATTGAAGGCCATAGCCTCGGCTCCGGGACCGTAAAACTCCTCGCCGCAGACTGGGCATTTGGTGGGCAGCATCAAAGCCACATCCATATTGGGCGGGCAAGGGTGTCCGTTAGGGCAGCAGTGGCTGCCTAGGCGGGAAAAGAGCAGACGCAGGCTGTTGAGCAGCTCAGACGAGGTGCCGAAAGTACTGCGCACCCCGGGAATGCCGGGGCGCTGGTGCAGAGCCAAGGCCGCGGGAACATGGCGGATCTCCTCAACTTCGGCCTTGGCCGCCTGACTGATGCGGCGGCGGGTGTAGGTGGAAAGCGCCTCCAGATAGCGGCGCGAACCCTCGGCGTAGAGCGTGCCTAAAGCCAAGGAAGATTTGCCCGAGCCGGAGACTCCGGCTATAGCTACCAGCTGCCCCAAGGGAATATCCACATCGATATTTTTGAGATTGTGTACTTTGGCACCCCGCACGATGATGTGCCGCGGAGCCTGACGCTTCTTATCCATGCTCGTTCCTGCAGTCCGTATAATTGTTTTTTACGGTTATGTCAGGAAGAAGCCGAATCTCCTTTAGAAAAGGGGTTTTACACCTACAGTAAAAAAAATCTAGGCAGAAGAATCAATCAAGCCAGAAAACTAAACTGGAGACCATTCTGGGAGGTAGTTCTCATCAGCTACTTTAGCAACTGCTTTATAAGAATAGCGATTAACAGCCAGCCATTAACAGAAAGGAAATAACCGTATTATGCGTCACGAATGCAGAATCACCGTTTTAGAGACGAAGTGCTTTCACGATTATCAAGAGAAATATCTGGCCGATCCCCACTCCGGCCCCTGCCCCTGCTTCAAGGCCGGCGATACTTTTTTGTTAAAGCGCACACCCCAGCAAGACGACTTTTACCATTTAATGAACGGAAAATTCTGCGGTGAAGCCTGGGATGCTATCAGCAGATATGTATATACAGCGCTGCAAGGCGGTTCCATCATGCACGGCTGGACCAACGACGACCGCCTGATGATCGCCTGCTGCAACGACGGCACCAGGCCTGTTATTTTCAAAATTGAGCGCATCGATATCCCCGAGAACGATGAAGAGCGGGAATGGCTGGAGAAACAGAACTTCAAAAACTCAGCTGAAGACGCCTATACGGGTTAAACCGGCACAACGGCATATTTAGATCAGCGCAGTAGGCGCATTGCGATTTACCTTCAAAAGGCTGCTCAGTTCAGGAGAACCCAACAATGATTATAGACAATCCTATACTCAACGAAAACGCTTTTGACAAGTACGATTTTGGCAGCAGCGACGGCTCCGCAATACCAGCCCTGCAAATCTCCAGAACTGCTTTGAAAGTGTTATTTTGCGCCCTTCTCGTCTTGGTGAGCAGCATCTTAGCCAGCAGATATGATGTCAGCGATTTTTCAGTCAGCCTGCCGTATTATTTTTTAATTCCGCTTTTGTTCATTCCTTTGCTGCTGCAGGTTAGCTCTCAGCCCCTAAGTGCCCCCATAGTCGCACCTATTTTCAGCATCATCCAGGGTATTTTTCTAGGTCTGTCTGCTAAAATTGTCATGGGATGGAACTTCTCCCTCTTCTCCTCTTTTTTAGACTGGTTTCTTCAGCGCGAAAATTCATTTCCGGGGCTGCAGTTATGCAGTCACAGCGAGGTATTTTTCTGCGCTATCTGCGTCGTTATAGTAATGTCCATCGCTTGCGTCACCCGCCTGATCAAACCTAAGCAAACGATGATCTTTAGCATGTTCGGGGCTGCCGCTGGCCCGCTGCTGTTTTACGCGTCGGCCTTTATAGCCCATCAGCTGGGGTTTCACTTTATACGCATACACAACGAAATTATTTACATGATCGCCTGTTTTGCCTTTAGCTGCCTGCTCTGCCTGCCGATAGCTTATGGCCTAGCGATAGACTTTTACAACATTACCCTGGCCAGAGCGTCTGAAGTACCCTACGTCATGGAGTGGTACTGCGCCGCCGGCGTTATCTTTACTATTATTTGGGCTTATATTCAGCTCCCCGTTTTATTGTTCATACTCTGCATGAAAGATGATCGCTACCATAGATATAGGAGAAATAGATATTATAATACGGATGATTATGATGATTAGCGCATTTGACAGAGAAAAAGGCCTGCTATATAATAAAAAAGGCGCTGCCGATAGACGGTTTAGCCCTTAGTTATGTCGAGTAACGACCGAACCTTGGACAGTTGGCGGTCGTTACTGCTTTTTTCGATTGTTTTTGCCTAAAGCATAGCCTAAAGCAAAACCAATACTCACACATGAAAACCCAAAACTGAGTACTTCGAGTAAGTGATCGATTGTCAGCATATCTTTAGCCCTCCTTTCCCAGATTCCCGATTAACGGGTTATCCAGCATCGAAGGGTTAAAGTCCCCTTCGATGAATCGAAAGGACTCAACCGCCTACCGCACATGGCAGCGCCTGCAGACCCGCCATCTCCGGCAAGTCTGCAGGCACCATTACAGCAAATCAGGCATAATTGTTCAACAGTATCTTTTTACACAAAGCAGCCAAAACAATATTTGCCGAAAAATATTCAAATATTCATAATTTTAGCATACGAAAACAGCTGACAATTATGCGGATTTCAGCCGCAGCTATTTGATCTGCGTCCACTCCACCCCGTTCAAATCCTGATCAGAATTGGGATTATACAGCTCGGAATCGGTATTGATGACCTGACCTTGGCTGTTGGTCCAGGCGCGGTTGTAATTGTTGTCGGTCGTCACCGAGGTGCCGGGATTCATGGGATTGGCCACGTCGGTGCGTCCGGTAATGGCTTCGTGCCAGCCCTGCCGCACGCGGTCCTGAGTCGCCGCATTGTTCTGATTCATCTCGTTCTGGACATTGCTGATATAATTGTTCTTGTCCTGAACAATCTGATTCATTCTGTCGTAGTGTTCGCCCAGCTGCTGGGTCTGCTGAACCGTCGCCTGCTCACTGTACTGTTTCCATTGCGGGTTTTCCCGGCGGGAAGACAGAATAGCCAGCATGGCTTTCTGCTCCTGAGGCATTTTTGAGGCCGGAGATACGACGCCGTAGCTGTTTAGTATGCTTACCCCGTGCGTCATGATATGCCCGGCGTTGTATTCCCAGCACAGCAGGTTAGATACCAAATCTCCTTTATAAGGCTGACCGTTACAGTTCATGCTGACGACGGCATGATATTGCAGCGGAGCGAAATTAATCTGAAGGCCGGGGGCTATTTGACTTTTGGCAATCTGGATCGTCTGCCGGGTTTCCGGAGTATCGTGGGGAGATAAACCTGCGGATACGACCTGAACATTCTGCATATTCAAAAACTGGCGCAAATCGCTCAGCATGCCGTTGGCCAAATTGTTGTTCTGAAATACCGGAGAACTGCGGAAAGGACCTATGCCGTCGTAAGTGGTGGCAAAATTGCGGAAGCCCACGCTGCCGGCCTGGGGATGCAGGAAAATGCTCTGCCAGGTGATGTGTTTCTGCGGAGGACGAACCACCTGCCCCGTACCCTGCCAGCCGGCTGGCAGCTTATAAGTTTCCACGACCATATTGGTGCCCGGATCGACCAGAGAAAACTTATTGCCGCCGGAATTGACTCCGGAGTTAGCGCTCAGCAGCTGTCCCTGAGCGGGGTCGCAGCCTCCGTCGTTCCCGACATACGCATTGGGCTCTGCGGCGCTGCCATTAACTGCGCCCGAGGCTTCCTCGGCACAGCCGGCGGCGTTCCCGGCCGCGCATCCGCTTTGAGCGGCGGCGGTTTCTTCGGCATCGTCATCCAACGCCGCGCACACGGCCTCTTTAACCTGACCGCAACCCAGCAGACACGAACATAACACCAATGAAAAAGCTATTTTTCCGAAATTATTGCGCATTATGACCTACCTTGTCCGATTTCAACTTGTAACTAAATATACTATGATTTCCAGAGAAATCTGTCAATTATTATTCAGCACTTCTGCCCAAAAATTCGGCGGCACAGTGTCGCAGCGCCTAATATACGCTCCGCGCCTCCCCGCTGCCGGACCGATCCGGCTGCGGCCGCGGCAGAACGCGGTTACTTACCGGCCTGCCCCGAACAGTAACGCGTGCAGTACTCTTTCCACAGAGGATTATCCCGACGGGACGCCAGGATGGACTGCAGGGCCTGCTGCTCCTGAGGCAGCTTAGAGGCCGGAGACACGAGGCCGCGGCAGTTCTGCAGGCATACGCTGTGTATCGTTTTATTGACCATCTGAATGTCCCAACATATCATATCGGCGGTCAGATCGGCCTTATAGGGCTTTCCGCCGCAGGTCATGCTGACTGCGGCATGATACCGCAAAGAGACGGAATTGGTCTTTTTTCCTGAGAAACTATAGTTTTTCAGGTTTTCCAACAGTTTCCGGGTTTCCAAGGTATCATGAGGAGACAGTTCCGAGGATACCGTCTTCACATTCTCCATCTGCAGATATTTGCGCAGATCATCCAGCATAGCGGCAGCCAAAACATCATTCCGCAGCACCGGAGAATCGCGGTAAGGCCCCGTGCCGCTGTAACTGTTTAGGGGAAAAGTCTGAAAACCCACGCTGCCGGTCCCGGAATGCAGAAAAACGCTCTGCCAAATCAGCTGGTTCGCGGGAAGGCGCAGCACCTGCCCGTCACCCTGCCAGCCCTCGGGCAGACTGTAAGATTCCACCAAAATATCAGTGTCCTTATCGCGCAGGGAAAACACCTGAAAGCCTTTTTTTGAATTATCCGGCGGCACCGGTTCAGGACAGAAGCCATCGCCGACATAAGCTTCGGACGCCGCTTCGTCGCCCTTCAATCCGCTGGCGACGCCGCTGTCACAGACGCCTTCTCCGACACCTGCAGGAGCCGCCAATTCCCGGCCGCAGACGCCCTCTTCAGCGCTGCCGGCGGCGGCATCCGCTGGGCTGTTGCCATCCGAAACCGCGCACACGCCCTCTTTCATCTGGCAGCAGCCCAGCAGGCACGAACACAATAATATAGAGAAAGCCAATCTGCCAAAGCTGATACGCATTATTTCAACCCCTTCGATTTTCAAGCAATTCGGTTAAGCATCAATACCGTTAAATTAAGATAATTCCATGCACACACAAACCCAACGAAGTACGGTTCCCGCAGCGCACGAATTCGCCCCTGTCCTCACGGGGCCGCTGAGCGCGGCGGAAAGCTGTACGCAGCGGTTGTGCAAAACTATTTTCATCATGCTTAACGATATTGGGTTAAGCATTTATGGCACATAGCAGAATTTTCGGGATGCGCCGGGCATCTCCGCCTTAAAGCGCCTATTTGATCCGCGTCCACTCCGTATCGTTCAAATCCCGGTATTCATTGGGATTAAACAGAACGGAATCGGTGTTGATAACCTCCCCGTAACGGTTGGTCCAGGCATAGTGGTAATTGTTGTCGGTCTGCACCGTCGTTGAGGGACGGTAGGGATTGACGATGTCTTTTTTCTCAGTGATGACTTCATGCCAGCCCTGGCGCACTCTGTCCATCGAGGCCGAAGTGCTGCGGTTCACTTCCCGTCGGATATTGTCGATGTAATCGTCCTTCTCTTTGATAATCTGCCGCATCCTGTCATTATGCCCGCTCGACATCTTATTCCGCATTGCGGCATATTGCGAACAGAATTGCACCCACTGGGGGTTCTCCCGGCGCGTCGCCATAATATTCAGCACAGCCTTGCGGGCCTGCGGTATCAGGGACGCCGGCGCAGCAACGCCGTAACTGTTCTGCACGGTGATCCCGTGAGTGATAAACATACCCGCCATGTACTCCCAGCATAGCAGATTGACGGCCAAATCGGCCTCATACGGCTTGCCGCCGCAGACCATGCTGACGGCGGCGTGATATAGCAAAGGGGCGCAGTTGGCCTGAATCATCGGGGTAACCTGTCGGCTCATCATCTGCATTATCTGCCGGTTTTCCGGGGTATCGTTGGATTCCAGGGCCGAAGACTCGATCTGCGCCTTTTCAATCTGCAGAAAATTGCTCAAATCATTCAGCAAACCGGCCGCCAGGTTGTTATTCTGCAGCACCGGCGAGCTGAGATACGGTCCTATGCCGCTGTAACTCACGGAATAATTGCGGAAACCCACGCAGCCCGTCTTTTTATGCAGAAAGAAGCACTGCCAGGTCATATCTTTCCCGGGAGGATGAATAACCTGACCGGTACCCTGCCAGCTGGGCGGCAGCTTATAGGTTTCCACGACCAATTTGGTGGCCGGATCGATTAAAGAAAAGGTATTCGCTCCCATATGCTTCCCCTAAATTGCCTCTGAATGTGCTCCGAACTTCTGTTATCTCCGAATATAAACCTTCTTGACCAGGCGCAAAGCCTGCTATATAATAAAAAAGGCGCTGCCGATAGACGGTTTAGCCCTGAGCTATAATCAACAAATGACCGTAGCCTTTGGGATTAGGACGGTCATTTGCTTTAATTGATGCAGCTTGCGAGGGCTAAACCCAGAGCAAAGCCGACGCCGAAACAAGTCAAGCCGAAGCTCAAAATTGCCAGCAGTCTATCAATTGTCAGCATAACTTTAGCCCTCCTTTCATGAGATTCTCTTGCGAGTTTCACAATCGAAAGGGCTAAGGCCCCTTCGAAACTAGTCGAAAGGGCTAACCGCCTACCGTTATCTAGCAGCGCCGCAATCCAGCCATACCTAGCCAGACTGCCCCTCAATTATACCAAATCGGTTATAAAGCGTTCAACAAAACAGCTACAGGCAATGTTACAATTACGCGACATAGCTGTTAATATATTCTTAAATCGCAATATATACGCATAGTTAAGGATGCCTCCAGCACATCGAACACTAGGCAAGAAGAACAGCTTTTGACTATCACAATCCCGGCATAATAGCAGGCTAAAATATAAACGCTTAGACGTTCTCGCAGTTAACCCCGGAATGATGTAAAAAACTTAAATATTTAACATATCAGAGCAGGAGTTATTGTTACCCAACATAGAATTTATTAGGTTTTTTATCATTAGCATATCCTATAAAAAGAAGGGACTATAACCAATTCATGCAATTTCAATATAGCAGAATTGCCGCTTCACTGTGCACAGCTTCCTTAGCCTTAAGTTTACTAATCAGCGGATGCAGTGATTCCGATCGCGACAATTCTAGTAGTGTAGATCCCACTCCCACACCTGAGCCGACGGCTTCCCCCGAACCAGATCCCGAACCGTCAAAAGGCATTAAGCTGGCCTACGATGCCGATGGCAACGGTATCCCCGATGTTTTCGAAGACTATCCTTCCAACAAAGACGCCGACTACATCGACATAGTCCGCTACGACAAAGACAACAATTTACTGTACAGCAACGGCGAATTCAGCCAAAAGACTTTAACCAGAGGCGAAAACGAACTGGTTCTTACCGCTCCCGTGCGCATCAGCAGTTTTGTGGATCAGCCCTACACCGAGACCTCCATCGCCAGTATTGAAAACGAAAGCGGCGAGCAAACAGAGGTTGAAGAGACCACTATTACGCGCACCCCTGACTGCCATTACATCACGCTTGAAGGCGGAAAGAGATATACCATCACTCTGCAGGACGAAGAAGGCCAGGGCGGATATATAGCCGATTTCCAACCCGATCTGCGCGTCATCCCCGAAAAAGATTTTGCCGATAATGAAGACGCTCCCGGCCTTAAGTTAAACACTCTGCTGACCGACGACGCCCTGCGCTCTATCTCGCTTTCCTTTACGCCGGAAACATCAGGCATTTATTGCATCGCCGTGCGCAACGCCGGTTACGAAATCGCCGACAGTGAAGAAAGCGCTAAAGATACGTCATACTGCTTTATGGTATTTCCCAACGAAGATACCAACGAAGACACCGCCGATCTCAACGTAACCTTCACCTCTTCGGTCCCCGGCTACGATTTCGTTTATACATCTGACGAAATTCAGGATTTACGCAACGCTCTGGCTCCGTATGTCAAAACGAACGCCAACACCAAACTGCCCCAGTCGGTGCACGGTCAAAAAATCTTCGACGAAAAGGCAGAAGAAGCGTTTAACAGCACTTTAGCGATTATCAACTCGCATCACATCGCCGATTACTTAGAGGACAATTCCGGCAGCGCTGCCAAAGACGGAGAAGCTTCTCCCACACCAGCTTCCAGCAGCGGAAGCAAGACCAAATTGGCTCCCACTATGAACGGTTTCTACTGGGACGATTCTACCTTTTTCGGCGACGGTATATCCGCTATGACCGGTATGCCCTGCCGCTATCAGTCCGGCGCCATTAAAAAATTCGACGATCAGCTGACCGAAGGCGGCAGTTACAACGGGGCCAGCAAAATTATGCTGGTGGACAATACCACCTCTCACGAAGAGGCCATAGGTGTAGATACCACGGTATCCGTCAGCGTGCCCCGTGCGGCATTTTCTAACGAAAACAAATACACCCGCAACATCAAATACGGCAGCAATACCACCACGCTGCTGGTAAGTTACACTTACAGCGAAAACAGCCCCCGCCGTCTAGCCGATCTGCACTCCTACGAGCTGACCGATGACGCCGCTGCATATTTAGAAAGCAATGGCGAGGAGGCCTTCCGCGAAGCCTACGGCGACTATTTCGTGGGCGGTGCCACCTACGGAGCCCGCTATTTTGGGACTTTAGTCATCAAGACTTCCAACGTCGAAAAGATGACGGAAATTAAGAATACCATTACCGCTTCGTACATGCAGGGCAAAATCGACAATACCTTCTCGAAGAAGGTTAAAGACGCTACCAGCAACTGCGAAATAACTCTCAACGAGATCACCATCGGCGAAACCTTTGACAACAGCGACGATGACTCGCCGACAACCGGCTCAGCAGCTATAGACACTTTGGTCAAGCACTACCAGAGTTTTAAGAATAACTGCGAAAACAGTGAACGCGAGCACAAATTCGACAAGCTAAACGCCTATCTCATCGGATTCAACCAAATTAGCGGCGGAGAAGCCATGAGCGACAGCGTCAACATTCCCGTCAAGACTTTCACCGACACACGCACTATATGCAGCCAGTTCCTTACCACCAAGGCAACTGTGGCCTCTTATCTGCTTCAGCCTGACAGTCACTTTGTCAACGGGGCTTCGCACAAACGCGACATCGAAAATAAGCAGAACAATTTAGCTACGGAATTGATTTCGGCCATGAACGATATCGTGAGCAATGAAAAAACGCGCCAAGACTGGCTGGCCAGAACCAAAAAAGAGCGCGATACCATAATCGACAAAATGGGACGCTATCAGCTCTACCGCTCCTTGGAAGATGCAGCAGCTGCCATGAAGGGTAAAGGCATGTCTTACGGTTCCTACGGCTACCAAAGCTACTACAACTTCTCGGCTCCCAACAGCGATATCTACCAATTCGACAGCGGCGAGCACAACGAAGAATGGCATATCGGCTGGCGCAAATGGGATCCTACTTTTAACCCTGGCAACGGCCAGCGCGTCTGTTATATTTATTTAGGCGGCAGAAGCAGCAAGGACAAGACCACCGGCGCTGATCTGTCCTGGGATGGCAACTCCGATCCGCCTCTGTCCCGCACCAGCGTGTCTTTCCACGTGGAAAGTGGCTATGATCGCGGCCTGTTCCTGTCTTATGCGGTCAGCGCTATCAAGAATATAGACCAGTACAGCGATTTCAGCTGGAGCTACAAATAGTCATACACTTTCCCACAGCGCAGCAGCTGGGCGTTAGCCTAAGCCGCCTGATCGGGGTGATGCTCCAGAAGGCCTTAGCCATAATTAACTAAAAAGCAAGCGCCATTTTATAATTCGGCGCTTGCTTTTTATGTGCCAGCGGTTCAGTCTGCGCTTTTATCTTTCCGGCCACCAGCGGAAGCCTTCATCGCGCAGTTTCTCGGCAATCGAATCGAAGGCTTCGCGCTCCCTACCGATCATATGGCGGCGGATAAGCGTAAACGGCGGCCGTCCCGAGGCGGTAATCGTCAGCTGCGCCTTGGCTTCTTTCTGCTCCGTTCCGGTATTATTGCCATCAGTGCCAACGTTTTCGCCAGCCATATCGGCCTTGTCCGCAGGGGGTGCCACGCGATCCGAGGCCGCCGGCAAATTTCCACGCACGGCTGCAGCGGCCATTTCCTCAAAGAGCACGGACTTGGCCAAGTATTCGGTTATTTTTTCCTCGCCGCCGTCTCCGGGAGCTTCGCGTATCGACAGCTCGATTCGGTGCCACCGATCGTCGGGTTTGAGCCGAGCCTCAATCCGCACAGAATGTCCTTCATTAGTCCACTCTTCAACATATATTATCGAATCGATACTGAATTTATTTACCATGCCCGGTCCGTCCAAAACATGAGCTCGGGCGTACCTCCAGCAAACCCAAACACAGCTCAAAACAGCGATCAGCACAGCCGCCCCTATAGTCGTTTTCATCACAGCCAGGCTCCTCATTCATTACACATACAAATATTATACCATTTATACAGTTAAAGCGTAACCGTCAAATATGCTTGTTGCGGCGTTTTGCGACACGTCAATGTCTGCGTTATGGCCAATTTAATGGTTAAGTGAACATCCGATTCTCCCTACAGTTTTGGGCACCCCCTCTGTCGCAAGCGACGAAAGAAGCAGCCTGCTCCGAAGAAAAGCAGAATTGGAAGGATTCTGCCTTTCTCTTTCAAATTAATAATTTTTATGATTTTTGGTTTGTATTTTCCAAATTGAGAAAACCTCCAGCCAAAATTAAAAGATGCAAGTAAAACAACAAGCTCGGCGTGGGCTTAGTCAGCGCTGATGTCGGCGTCATGCGAGTCCTAGACCGAGACGAAGGAGTATAGTGATGACGACTGCCTGCCAGTGCTGGCGCGACAAATTAACTGACAAAAAAGCCACCTACCAGTTTGAAGAGGGCAATGCCACCATGCGCGGCCTTCTGGGCGGTAAGGGTGCCAACCTCGCCGAGATGAAACGCCTGGGCATTCCCGTTCCCGACGGTTTCACCATTACCACTGAAGTCTGCAACGCCTACTATGAAGTGGGTAAAGTTATGCCTGCCGGATTGGAAGATGAGATCCGCGAGCAGATCGCCGCTTTGGCCAAAAAGATGGATAAGGGTTTTGGCGACGCCAAGAATCCCCTCCTGGTTTCCGTACGCTCCGGCGCCAAATTCTCCATGCCCGGCATGATGGACACCATTCTCAACCTGGGCCTCAACGATGAGACCGTCGAGGGCTTGGCCGCGCTGACCAATGATGCCCGCTTCGCCTACGACGCTTACCGCCGCTTCATCATGATGTTCTCCGACGTCGTGATGGACCTGCCCAAGTCCGAGTTCGAGAAAATGCTCCGCGCCAAGAAAGAGGCCGAAGGCGTTACCGAAGATTCCAAGCTGTCCGCCGACGCTCTGAAGGACGTCGTCAAGCAGTACAAAGCTTTCTACAAGGCTGAAAAGGGCAACGAGTTCCCGCAGAACGTTTACACTCAGCTGTTCGAAGCCGTTTTGGCCGTGTTCCGTTCCTGGATGAACGAGCGCGCCATCATCTACCGCAACCGCGAGAAGATCGACCACAAGCTGGGCACCGCCGTCAACGTTCAGGCCATGTGCTTCGGCAACATGGGGGAGAACTCTGGCACTGGCGTGGCCTTCAGCCGCGACTACAACGACGGTACTCCCGGCCTGGTCGGCGACTTCCTGCTCAACGCGCAGGGTGAAGACGTCGTAGCCGGTATCCGCAAGGTATCTCCCATCGACGAGCTCAAGCGCATCATGCCCGAATCCTACGAAAAGCTGAACGAGATCGCCAACAAACTCGAGCAGCACTACAAAGAGATGCAGGACATGGAGTTCACCATCCAGCAGGGACGCCTCTTCATGCTGCAGACCCGCAACGGCAAGCGCACCGCCACCGCGGCGGTGAAGATCGCTGTGGATATGGTGGAAGAGGGCCTGATCAGCAAGGAAGAAGCGGTTATGCGCGTACAGCCCGAGCAGCTGGACCGCCTGCTGCACCCCTTCATCCCTGAAAAGTCCAAGAAGATGGCCATTGAGAACAACTGCATGTTAGCCAAAGGCACGGCAGCTTCTCCCGGTGCCGCCTGCGGACGCGTAGTCTTCGACAAAAATGAAGCCGTGCGCGTAGCGGCCACCAAAGAGCCGGTCATCATGGTTCGCGTGGACACCACTCCTGAAGACGCCGCCGGTATGCTGGTGGCCAAAGGCATCCTGACCTCCACCGGAGGCCCTTCATCTCACGCCGCTCTGGTAGCCCGCGGCTGGGGTATCCCCTGCGTAGTTGGCTGCGACGCCCTGCACATCGACATCGAGAATAAGAAGGTCACCGTGGGCGACCGTTCCTTCGGCGACGGCGATTATCTGACCATCGATGGTTCCACCGGCGAAGTCATGCTGGGCAAGATTCCTCTGGAAGACCCCAACGATCTGACTCCCGAGACCAAGACCCTTTTGGGCTGGGCCGATGAAGCCAAGAAGCTGAAAGTTTACGCCAACGCCGACAACCCGCGCGACGCTAAACGCGCCCGCAACTTCGGCGCTGTCGGTATCGGTCTGTGCCGCACCGAGCACATGTTCATGGAGTCCGAGCGTCTGCCCATCGTCCAGGAGATGATCCTCATCGCCGCCGAGGCCGAGCAGGGACACCGCGCCCGCCTGGCCATCGAGAAAGAGCTGGCCGAAGCTACCGGCAACCAGAAGGCCAAACTGGAGCAGAAGCTGGCCGAGCACGATGCCAAGACCATGCCCGCCTGGAACAAGTACCACGAGCTGCTGGGCAAACTGCTGGAGTTCCAGCGCGGCGACTTCCGCGGCATTTTGGAAGCCATGCAGGGCAACTGGGTAACCATCCGCCTCATCGACCCGCCTCTGCACGAGTTCCTGCCCAAACACGGCAAACTGTTTGAGGATGTCGTGCGCCTGAAGACCCTCAAGGCCGTCGATGAAAAAGCTTTCGAAGCCGCTTTGGCTGAGATCCGCAAAGTGCGTGGTCCCGAAGTGACTTTGGAATCCCTGACCGCCCTCTTGGCCCGCGTCGAGCAGATGAGCGAAGCCAACCCCATGCTGGGTCTGCGCGTCTGCCGTCTGGGCATCGTCTTCCCCGAGATCGTCAAGATGCAGGTCCGCGGCATCATGGAAGCCGCCTGCGATCTGCGCAAGAACGGCGTCGATGCCAAGCCCAAGGTCATGATCCCCGGCGTGGGCACCGTCGAAGAGATGCGCTGGAACCGCAAGATGGTTACCGAAGTGGCCGATAAGGTTATCGCCGAGACCGGTGTGCCCGTCGAGTACCACGTGGGCACCATGGTGGAGATTCCCCGCGCCGCTCTGACCGCAGGCGATGTGGCCACCGAGGCCGAGTTCTTCAGCTTCGGCACCAATGACCTGAGCCAGACCACCTTCGGTTACTCCCGCGACGACGCGGCCAAGACCTTCGTGCCCGTCTATCTCGATCAGCACATCCTCAAGGCTGACCCGTTCCAGGTCTTGGACCAGGTCGGTGTGGGCCGCCTGATGAAGATGGCCGTCAAAGAGGGCCGCGAAACCCGCGGCAAAGACATGGAGATCGGTATCTGCGGCGAGCACGGCGGCGAGCCTTCCTCGGTTGGCTTCTGCCACGAGATCGGCCTGACCTACGTGTCCTGCTCTCCTTACCGCGTGCCCATTGCCCGCTTGGCAGCGGCTCATGCGGCTATCAAAGAGAAACGCAACGGCCAGGGCGCCAGCGTGGATCTGCGCTAGAATACCGCTCTTTAACTAGATAATAAACGCCTCCGGAGCAGACGCTTCGGGGGCGTTTTGTTTGCGGAAGCTTTTGCAATATCTGCCGCGCTGTTTGTTTAATATCACCGGCTTTGCGGCAGCTTACTCTCCGGCACTAACACATACAAGCATATACACCCTAATGCTGTTGACGTTGGGATGAAACGCATATCCGCGAATGTAACTTTAATTTAACATTACGGCAATAAAATTATATACGGCGCTTTTGCTATAGTCTGTTGGACGAGCATAAAAAATATGCTAAACTGAAAAAGGAGGCTGCCGTATGGAGATCAAAAACAGCTTGGCGGCGAGCATTGACATAACGCAAAAGACCATGCCTTACGATGCCTCGTGCAAGCGCATATTAGCCGAAAGATACATCCTAGCCAACATCATGCGCAGCTGCCTGCGCGAGTTTCAGGAGCTGCCTGTCGGCACCATCGCTGCCGAGTGCATTCACGAACATCCGTTATTATCGACAGTACCCATAGCTCCTGACGAAACCGGGGCATTTCTGCAAGGTCTTGACAAAGCGCAGACCTCCCCAACCGAAGGCAGTGTGTATTTCGATATTTACTTCAGTGCCGGCGTACCTGACAGCGATGACGACGTACAGCTTATCATCAACATAGAATCTCAAAACAATTATTACCCGGGCTATCCTCTCGTAAAACGCGGAATTTACTATTGCGCCAGAATACTGTCGGCTCAAAAAGGCACAGTATTTGCCAAATCACATTACGAACAGCTGCGAAAAGTATATTCGATATGGATATGCACCCATCCGCCTAAAAATTTACGCAATACCATTAAGATCTACCATATTACCGAAGACGACATAATCGGCAGCAGCCAAGACGATGCCAAGAATTACGATCTTTTAGCGGTGATAATAATCTGTCTCGGCACCCAAGACGACGAAAATTACCAAGGCATTTTAAAACTATTGGGAGTTCTGCTTTCAGCGACTATCAAGCCTGAAGACAAAAAGCAAATCCTCTGCAGCGAATTCGGCTTGCCGATTACGGAAAACTTAGAAATGGAGATTAATCAAATGTGCAATTTGGGAGAAGCATTATATAAAGAAGGTGAAGCCTGCGGAGAGGCCCGCGGAGAAGCACGCGGCATAAAGATAGGCATTGAGCAGACCGTACTATCGTCCATCCAAAGCCTTATGGAAACCTTAAAACTCAGCGCTCAGGAGGCCATGAACGCCCTGCGCATTCCCGAAAGCGAGCAGCCGCACTATCTGGAAAAATTAGTCCGATAACCTGCAGCCATGCAGAATAATGCAGATTTTAAGCGGAAAAATATGATATTCCCATGCCGCAGACATTGAACGTGGAGATAGCGTTAAAGACGCGTTATAGATCATGCCGCACTTATCGAAAGCGCCGAATAGAGCCGCAGCAAGGGCTGCAATGAGAACCGCATTTAACCGCTGGCGCTGTGCGCAGCGTAATGGATAAATCGGAAATCAACTTAGACGAAGCCTTAAATGCTCTCAGCATTCCTGAAGCTGAACGCCAGTATTTCATTAACGCTATCAATAACAGTTTGTGCGGATAAGCGCGAATAAAGAACAGAAATAATAAAATGGACACCGAAAGACTCAAATTAAACTTGATTACCTCAAAGGTTACGGCGGCGAACCGCATGTTTCTTTTGAGATGCCGGGATCTGATCCGGGTTCTTTTCAGGTTTGGGAGGGTTTATTTGCAGATTTGCCGGCCAAACCGGATATGTCAGGCCAAGGATGGAACGGCTTTACCCGAGATTACCGTGAACTCAACCCGGCGCTGGATCACAAAATCAACTTCGGCACTGCGTTCGGATTCCCAATAATACGGACGGTAACCGTTGGCAACCAGCTGATTGTGCACGTAGTTTTCCGTTAAGCCGCCTTTGAAATCATCGAGTTCCGGAGTCATATAGAGTATATCTCCGGCGGGAATATCTTTCTTGGCGCAGAGCAAGCCGACATCGGAAACGTAAACTTTAAATGCGTCGATGTTTTTATAATTCTCCAGCGGTTTCTTAATCTGTTCCGCGCGGTACACTGGCAAAATAATCCCCGCCAAAATCAGCCACTGCAGAGCGTTTTCAAATTCCGAGGCCCGGGCGCCTTTTTTCAAAAGTTTATACTGAAAGCGCGTATTGGCCTTCGAGAGCTGAACGGTCGCGCTGTCGTAAGCCAGCCTGGTTTTCTTAATCTCGTTTTGAGTGTTGTATTTACTCATATCATTGAGATAACCGGCTAAAACCGTATCCTGAATGTGCCGCGCCAGCAAATAATCCCCGGTATCGGCAAACTGAAGAACAGCTTCAGGCATCCCTCCTACGATCAGATACTGCCTGTATAGCCGCAGCGCTTCTTCGTGACGCAGCAGCGGCAAAGGCGTATCCGCATCAAAAGCCTGCTTTATGTCTTCCGCCAATTCCCCCTGCCCCATAGCCAGCAGAAACTCTTCAAAATCCAGAGGATAGAGATTTTTCAGCTCGGCTTTGCCCACGGGAAAAGAGAACTTTTCCCGGCTGACGGCCACCCCTAGCAGGCTGCCCGCAGCGATCACGTGATATTGAGGCGCCAATTCGCAAAAATACTTCAGCGACGCCAAAGCTCTCTCGCACAGCTGAACCTCGTCAAGAATGAGCAGAGTCTTTTTCGCTGACTATGGTCTGCCCGACGATATGCGAAAGCATGGGCAGCAGATGTTCAGGACGAATATCGCCGGCAAAGGCGTTTATCAGTTTAGGGTTGGTCTCAAAGTTGATATAAGCTGTGTTTTCGTAGCATTTGCGTCCAAATTCCAGAAGCGCGTAGGTCTTGCCCACCTGACGCGCGCCCTGCAGAATAAGC
The DNA here is from genome assembly GCA_030535355.1 of bacterium. Lineage (GTDB taxonomy): Bacteria > Vulcanimicrobiota > Xenobia > Xenobiales > Xenobiaceae > JAFSXO01. The sequence goes on from JAUNIO010000017.1 coordinate 37,194, forward strand.
GGCTTGCGCCTGAGATCGTCTTTCCATTGCCGTAAATATGCGGTAATCTTGCGGTACATGCTGTAATTATAGCAGATAATTCATGCGTTTTTCAATGTATTTTTAATCAAAACTTACATTATAACACACGAAATACAGACAGCCGGCGCATTCACAAAGCTCAGCGCCTTCACGAGGACAAACAGGCCCGGCGCCCGAGAATAAAACAAACGCGGCCCCAGCCCCAAGGGCTGCGGCCGCGTCGGACAATATAAAAGCGGTCCGGCAGCATGAACGGTTTGACCCGCCGTTCAGCCTGTCCGGCTAGTCAGGCCTGACTACGCGGATACTCGCTGCTGTTCCTTCGTAAAGCCCTTCGAAGCCGTACCAATTATACTTCATAGCAGCATTGCCGGCGCCTACGGCTTTATACCGGCCGTCCGCGGCGTCGACGACGGCAGTGTTGAGGCTGACTGGAGGTGAGCTGGACGCTTTCACGCCCTTGGCGTTGACTTTATCCAGACAGAAATAGATATAATCGCCCACAGCGAACTCTGCTTTGGGATCGGTAAGGTCTTCGTCGGCATAAGGACCGAAACGGTTGGGAACCAATGAACTTGTAAAATAATACTTCGGCAGATCGCCGATAAGGATAGAGTACGTGTCGGCAGCGTCTATCGGCAGTCCCAAGTAGGGTGTCACTACATAACTGCCCTGATACTGCACCCATACGTTCATAATAAACAGCAAAGATTTAGTGCGCGTCGGAATATCGGCTTCGATGGTAATGAAGCCGCCGGAGTCCGGTACGTATTTGCTGAAATCCTCCTCGAAAATTTGCGCCCCCGGCAGGAATTCGTCCCGGGCATTCAAAGCCGCGGCTTTAATCTGCCTAGTCGCGGAGGGAGCGGGATCAGACAGCAGCAAAGGGGCAGCCGCATTTCCGCGCCGGCCCGGCAGCCCAAACGCAGACACAGACAGGCCGCCCGAAGAGTGCGGCGTAGCCGACATCTGCAATTTCACGGTAACATGGCGCATGGTGCTGAGCACCGTCACATTTAACCCGTTTTGGAACTCAAAACCCTCGGCGGCAAAGGTGAACGCCGCAGTTTCCTCAGTCTCGGCGTCCTCGCTTACAGTCACGTCAATGTTCCCGGCTTGGGCTGAAGCGGAGAAGTGAGCGGCATGCGCGGATTCTATAGAAGGAGTGATCTCTGCGGTCAGGGCCTTATAGACGACTTGGCCGTCCCCGCCGTTCACGGCTTCCACGGCCCGGCACTTATTGGTCTCTTCGGGAAGCATTTCCAGGACGGTTTCGATCGCGGCGGGATCGGTAATCTGCTCTTCTCCTTTATAGATAGCGCCGTCTTTCACTTCATAGCCTTCGGGCAGAATCCAGGCCGGAACGCGGTCCGGAGAGGGACTGGGACTGGGCTCCGGCGCAGGACTGGGACTCGGTTCGGGCGCAGGACTGGGGTCCGGACTCGGAGTGGGTTCGGGAGTCGGTTCGGGACCGGGTTCCGCGGCTTTCACGGATACGCCATTCTCCGAAAAGAACCAAAAGCTGTCGGCCGCGTACAAAACGAAAAAGGAAGCTCCTTCGGCTTTGGCCGTGTATCGGGCCGCGCTGTCCGCGCTCGCCGGCGTATAAGCTACGACTTCCTCATCGACTGGTTCACAAACGGTTACGGGAACCTGCAGGCCTCCCCGGGTCGCCGCGGAAGCGGCCGGATAAATTTCCTCGCCCACAGTAAACTCAGACTTCTCTGTCTGATGCCCGGCGTCGGCGTAAAATTGCAGTACGGGCTCTTCCAGATAATCTTCATCGGCCATGGTGTAGACATATTTATCTTCTTCCAAAGCGATGACGTATATCTCTAATTCTTCTTCTACAGCTTCATCGTCCGGATCGTTGGTAAAGCAATAGGCCAGCAGCGCGGTTCCCTCTGGAACGACGGCTTCGGCTACGATATACTCGCCGTCCCTGGCCATATCTCCGATATCGCCCTGCAGCAGAAGAGCTCCGTCCAGCATATTCCAATCCGCGTCAAAAGCGGACACGGACACTTCGGTCATCTCAGCGGAGACTTTGGCGGCGGAATCCTGCAGGAAACGGTATTTGACAGTATCTGCGGAAGGTTCGGGAACGGGGCCCTTCTCGCGGTCCTTGTCTGTACAGCCCGCAATGCCCCAGCCAAACAGCAGACTCAGAGCCAGAAACAGAAAAAATACCCTGCATTTTGTAATTCTGCGCATCACTGAACACCATCCTCACAAAAGGTAAACGGTAGACAAAAAACTGAAGAATGCATTTCGTCACGATAATTGCCGTTCCTATGATTATTTTGCATATACAAAATAATCATAGAACGTTGGAAGCCGATTAAAATTGTGCTAAACTGATTCGGAAAAATAGACACGCTGATTATACCGCAGCGGTGCGGAAGGAGTGCGCTTCCCGATATGAATCAATCTCAGCCGAACGACAGCCCCGCTCTGCAGAAGAAAAACAGGACTATGAACATCTTGGCATTCGGCGCCGCAGCTGCACTGCTGGCTGCGGCAGGCCTCTTTCTGACCGGCGTTATCGGAGAATGTTCCGCTAATCCCTTGGCCAAATTCGGAGTCAAAACCGTCGGCTCCGGCATAGCCCTCGCCGACATTACGGAGTTTTACTACACATACTCATCCTCTACCAACCCGCCGGAATATCAGAGATACCGCTTTTACACCGCCGAGGGCCGACATATGTTTTATCACGAAAAACGAGAAGGCGATCACTGGCCGCTGCGGGAAACGGATATCACGGTCTCCGGTACGCTGGAACTGTCCGAGCAGGAGTGGGCGCGGTTCTTTGACTGTCTGAAAGGCGGAGAGGTACGGAAGCGCCGGGAATCCGCCGATTCCGGCAGCGCGGGTCCCTGGCTGTTTCTGTACTTGAAAGGCGACCGCTCTAAATATCAGGAATACTCTTTTCCTTCTCTTAAAGCCCGCACGGACTTTGAAGAGCTCTGCGTCAGGCTGAAAGACACCCGAACCAAGAAGGATGAGTAACAGAGGAATTCCGCGTTTTTAAGGATTCGGTACAGGATAAACCGGTTATAATGTAAAAAGCTTGTGTCCGCGCCGCCGGCCGGCAGCACATATAAAAACGCGAGCTCCTCATGTCCTACCAATCGATAAATCCCTACACTTCAGAATTAGCCGCTGAATACGGCAATCTCACCGATATTGAATTAGAGGAGAAACTGCGGAAAGCTCACGCTGCTTTTAAGAATTGGCGAAACACACCTTTCAGCGAACGGGCCGAGATCATGCGCCGGGCTGCCGCCCTGCTGCGCGAGCGCCGGGAAGAACTAGGGAGAATAAATACCACTGAAACCGGCAAACTCATTTCGGTTTCCATAGGAGAGAACTACCTTGCCGCCGGTATTATGGATTACTATGCGGACCACGCCGAGGAATATCTCCAACCGCACTATCTGGAGAACCCCGACCCAATCATCGGCAGCGCCGTCGGCATTTATCAGCCTCTGGGAATAATTTACGCCGTCGAACCCTGGAATGTGCCGATTTATCAAGCCGCTCGCCCCAGCGCCACCCAGCTCATGGCGGGCAACGTTATCCTCCTCAAACACGCTTCCAGCTGCCCGCAATGCGCTCTGGCTATGGAACAGCTCTTCCTCGAGGCCGGCCTGCCGGAAGGCTGTTTCCAAAACCTGTTCATAGACTACGCTCAGTCCGCGCACCTAATAGCTGATTCCCGCATTGTTGGAGTTACCTTCACGGGCAACAGCGCTGCAGGGCGTATTATAGCAGCTCAAGCTGGACAATATCTAAAAAAGAGTATTCTGGAACTCGGCGGCTCCGATCCCATGATCGTCCTTCCCGACGCGGATATAAATAAAGTTATCCAAGGGGCCATAATCGGACGCCTAGCCATTTCCGGTCAAGTCTGCGAAAGCGACAAGCGCATGTTCATCCACGAATCGCTGTACACAGATTTTCTGAACGGCATCAGAAATACTACTGCTTTCTTAAAAGCAGGCGATCCTTTAGACCCCAAAACTACCTTCGCTCCGCTCTGCAGCAGGGCAGCCGCCGAAGAAGTCAGGGCACAAATCGCCAAAGCTGTCAAGCACGGCGCGGCAGCGGAAGAAATTGGGCCGGAAGTTCCTGCAAACAGCGCCTTCGTCAGAATTACCGTTCTGACGGACGTTACCGAAGACAATCCTATTTTCCGAGAAGAAATATTTGGCCCAGTGCTGATGGTATTTCAATGGCACAATGAAGAGGAAATGCTGCGCCTCGCCAACGCTACACCATACGGTTTAGGGGCTTCGGTGTACAGTGAAGACCCACGCGCGGCTACACGCCTAGCCAGCCGCCTGGAAGCGGGGATGATTTCCCTTAATCAGGCTACTATGTCCTCCCCCGCTGTTCCTTTTGGCGGCATTAAGGAATCCGGCTACGGGCGTGAGCTGGGCCAAGAGGGTATCAGGGAATTTACTAATCTCAAATACATCAACAGCACCACTGTGGATATGCGGACTGTTTTGACAATGCTCCAAACACCATAATACAATACTAATGTCGTTTAGTTAGCGATCAGCTAACCTGCGAACTATCATAATAAGCCGCTGTAAGCTCGGTATTCGTTTGGTTATCTTGCATTACTATATCTTAGCATTACTTAGCCAACAGAATCGCCCCCAGCTAGCTGCTTCCCCGCTGAACGCTTTTCATCCCAGACCGGCAGCTCTGCGCCAAAGGAATCGCTCCCAAACGCGCCTTGGCCTATTTCGAAATTCTCAAAAGCTTTCCGCACTGCTCCAAAGCCCAAATACAGCAGAGGCAAATTGCAGCAAACCATAACAATATTGGCAAAATCGCTGAGATTCCATAAAGCGCTCAAATCAAACCCCGCAATATGGGCAGCCATACCGAAGGCCAGCACCCCAAGATTTAAGATTCTAACTCCAGTTAAGAGAGCTGAGCTGGAGGAAACCTGCCTCGCGCAGATCTCTGCAAAGGAAAGGAACCCCAGCAGGCAGGTGAAAGAAAATATGCCAAAGCAAATGCTTATGACCAAGGTCACTGCCCACCTAGCCGCTCCCTGGCCCAACAGCTGGCCACAAGATGCCAGAAACATTTCCAAACGGCCCAAAGCAAACCAAGACGAAGCGCTTTCTGTCAGCCAAGCCTGCCCCATAATCAGCACAAAGCCGGTCATAGTGCAGATAACCATGGTGTCTAGGAAGACGCCGATCGCCTGAATGCAGCCCTGTTCGCAGGGATGATCGGCATCAGAAACGGCGGCAGCCATTGTAAGCGTTCCCTGGCCAGCTTCATTGCTCATCAAACCGCGCTTAATTCCCTGGGACAAAGCTAGGCCCATGGCCCCACCGAATATCGGTTCCGGCCTAAAAGCTTCCGTGACCACCGCATAAAAGAACCAGGGCAGACGCTCCAGATTAAGCACAGCCAGGCCCAGCACAGTCAGAACATAGACCACGGCCATAACCGGCACCAGCACATCTGTCATGGCCGTTATGCGTTTCAGGCCACCAAACGCGGAGAACACGGACAGTCCCCAAAGCACTAAAAAAAAGAGCCAAATAACGCTGGCATCGTCTGCTAACTGCTCACCGCTTACCTGCTGGAAAACAGCTGTCATCGCTGATAAAGTATTAAAACCTTGGGCGGGCAGACAGAGTACAGCATAGCCGATATAGAGAAAGCCTAGAACTGCACCAATCCACACAGCTCCACCGCTGAGTTTTCTGCCATAGCAGGGCAAGCCACCGACATAATCATCGCCCTGCCTATCCTTATAAATTTGCGATAAGGTCGATTCCACGAATGCCGTAGCCATACCAAAGAAAGCTGACAGCCACATCCAGAACAAAGCTCCGGGACCACCTACCGCAACCGCCCCCGTTACCCCTAAAATATTGCCGGGGCCGACCCGCATGGCCGTTGAAAGCAGGAATGCGGCCAGGGGGCTGATGCCCTGGTGAGACTTTTTACCATGGATTAGGCTGCGAAGCCCCCGGCTAAAATATCTAATCTGGACAAAGCGCAGGGATAACGAGAAATAAAGTCCCGTCCCCAGCAGTAGAATGATTACCAAAGGCAGCTGCCCAAGAAGGGGAATACACTTATACCAAGCCAAATTGGTAGGAAATTCCCAAATTAAATCCGCCGCCTTTTGGAAAACAGCGCAGACATTGCCTATTAGTTCATTCATAACTATCATTTAGTTAGCGATCAGCTAACCTGCGAAACTATCTAACTCCCCCTAAAGGATGGGAGGGGGAGAAGTCGCGACTGCGACAGAGGGGGCGCCCAAAAATCACAGCTTCCTTAAGGCCTCAGGCACCTGGCTTTTTAGCGTCAGCTTCTGCGCACTACGCTACTTCGCTGCGCTCAGATGCTACGCTTAGCAGAACTGCCGCAACGCCAGGGCAGCCTTTTATACCAGCGTCTGATGGGCAAATTCTTCCATTTGGCTCTTAGCTCTGGCCAGACAAGATAATATATTGGGCGAAAAAGCTCCACATTCTCCCCCAACGATCATCTCGTAAGCCTTTTCAGGGCTGAAAGATTGCCTGTAACTGCGCTTACTGGTCAAAGCTTCATAGACATCTGCCAAAGAAACGATCTGGGCGACCAGGGGAATGTCTTCACCAGCCAGGCCATCGGGATAGCCTTTGCCGTCGTAACGTTCGTGGTGGTAGCGGCAGATAGTGTGACAGCATTCCAAAAAGCGTTTATCCTCATGCCCGTGAATGGAATCGATTATTTTACTGCCCAGCAGCGTATGCTGTTTCATTATTTCAAATTCTTCCCGCGTAAAGCGTCCGGGCTTGAGCAAAATATTATCGGGAATAGCGATTTTGCCCACGTCGTGCAAAACCGAAGCATAGCAGGCAATTTCCTGCTCTTCTGCAGACAGCTGCATTTTATATACACCATTCACCTGCTCCAGCAGAAGACGCGTATAGCCCTTAATGCGCACAGCGTGGTCTCCGACCTCAGCGCTGCGCGACTCTAGCACCGTGCACAGCGCGTCAATGACTCCGCTGGCCACGATCAGGCACTGCCTGCCATAGTTTTCGTTTACCGACATAATAATCCCCGTTTCATAAACTTCTTGAACGCTACCGCTCTGAAGCTTAACATCAAAACAACTATAAAATTCTAGAAATACCACAATCCGTGCCTGCATCCTCTGGCAATAAATATATTTTAGACCAAGACGACACATTGGCAGGCCAACTGAGTAATATCATTTAGTTAGCGATTAGCTAACTTGCGAAACTATCTGACTCCCCCTAAAGGATGGAAGGGGGAGAAGTCGCGAATGCGACAGAGGGGGTGCCCAAAACTGTTGGGGTATCGAGGTTTAGCTTGTGTTATGCTCTAGCTTATACGCAGGCCTGAACGTGACGATAATTGTATATGAGTCAACATTTCCGATGTCATTGAGTCTTAACTAAATGACATCGGCCAACTGAGATATAAACAAAAGCAAGCGCCAAACTCTTGTTTGACGCCCGCTAATAATGTTATTTATTTCTCTTACTTCTGGGTGGATTTTTTACCTGCATATACAGGCCAGCTCGTTCAAATACCACGAAATAGTCGCTGTCGTAAGGTTTGATTACCGAGACCGAACGCTGCCCCATATCTGTGCCCTGGGTTTTAAAGTTGAGGTAGATAACCGGGGCATCCTCATCGCTCAGCACTCTGTAAGGCAAGCCGTTATTGACCGACACTTCCAAAGTCAAAGGCTCATCAGGTGTGTAGCCGTTTCGGGCATTGGCACCTTTAAAATGGGCGTAAGGCAGATATTTCTGCACGTAAGAATCGCTTTCAGGGCCGCGCAGTTTCTGCTTCAGCGTGGAGATTTCCGATCCCCCGATATTATATGAGGCCAGCTTTAAGCATTCCGTGCCCTCTTCCTCATCGTGGACATAAACGTTCATAGCTGCCAGGAAGCAAACCACCGCCCCCTGCGGCTCAGTGGCTATTTGGGCCTGCAGAGCTTTGAACTCTTCCAAAGTTACGGGCAGTTCCGCAATGCTGCAGGAAGCGGACTGACCCTTGTGATGCTGGGTGTGGCTGATGTGGCCGTGATTACCTAAATTGGAGCCTTTGGCCCAAGCCTCTGTGGCTCCGCCCGCCAAACAGCCGGCAACAGCCGCAGCTAAAAATATTTTTCCGCATGTTTTGCTAAATTTGCCGAACAATTTCACCGAGCTGATACCTCCTAAATTCTAGCTAAGCACAATATTAATAAACTATAAATTGTTAGATTCACTCTAAACTAGATTCAGCCTGCTAAGCTATTCAAGAAAAGTATTAGCGACACATACCAAACGCAAAAAAACGGACGCAAAAATTTGCGTTTAATTTTGCGTCCGAACGCGCTTATAATATGAGCGAAATGTTTGAGAGAGACCTATGAACTCCAGCGAAAAACTAAAGGCAATAGACCGCATACAGCGGTACTGTTTTCTTAGCATCGGCAAAGCCGAAATTCTTAGCAGAAATTTTCACGGCATACGCAGGCTTATAAGTATCCATATACACCTTTAAGCTCTTGGCCTTGGTATTATCCGCCGCTTTGACCTCAAGAGGAATAATCTGCCCTTGACGCTGGATCACAAAATCTATTTCCGCTCCGCGTTCAGATTCCCAATAATATGGTCGGTAACCATTGACGATCAGCTGATTATGCACATAATTCTCCGTTAAACCGCCTTTAAAATCGTCTAATTCCGGCGACATGTAGAGAATATCTCCAGCGGAAACGTCTTTTTTAGCGCAGAGCAAACCCACATCGGAAACGTAAATCTTAAATGCATCGATGTCCTTGTAATTTTCCAGCGGTTTTTTAATCTGCTGCACGCGGTGCACCGGAGATAATATCCCCGACAGCGTCAGCCATTGCAAAGCGTTTTCAAACTCCGATGCCCGGCCTCCTTTTTTCAGCAGCTTGTACTGAAAGCGGGTATGGAGCTTGGAAAGCTGAACAGCTGCACTGTCGTAAGCCAGCCTGGTTTTCTTAATTTCATTTTGCGTGTTGTATTTGCTCATATCGTTAAGATAACCGGCTAAAATGGTATCCTGAATGTGCCGGACCAGCTGATAGTCACCGGTATCGGCGAACTGAAGCACGGCTTCCGGCATTCCCCCGACCACCAAATACTGTCTGTAGAGACGCAGAGCATCCTCATGCATCAGCACAGGCAGCGGCGCGTCAGCGTTAAAAGAACGCTTGATGTTCTCCGCCAATTCTCCCTGGTCTAAGGCCAGCAAGAATTCTTCAAAATCCAGAGGATATAATGTTTTCAGCTCGGCTTTACCCACGGGAAAAGAGAATGCGGACCGGCTGACAGCTACCCCCAGTAAGCTGCCTGCAGCGATCACGTGATACTGAGGGGCTAATTCGCAAAAATACTTTAGCGCTGCCAAAGCCCGCTCGCACAGTTGGACCTCATCGAGAATGAGCAGGGTCTTCTCGCTAACAATAGTCTGCCCACAATAATGCGAGAGCATGGGTACAAGGCAATCGGGACGAATATCGTCGGCAAAGGCGTTGATCAGTTTGGGATTAGTCTCAAAGTTGAGATAAGCTACATTTTCGTAGCAGCGGCGCCCAAACTCCAGCAGCGCGTAGGTTTTGCCGACCTGACGCGCTCCCTGCAGGATAAGCGGCTTGCGCCGGGGATTAGCTTTCCATTGCTGTAAATATGCGGATATTTTGCGGTACATGCTGTGATTATAGCAAATTAATCATGTAATATTCAACACATTTATAGCTAAAATATACATTAAATTACACGATAAATATTGAAACAATCAGTACCTTTCAATGCCATGCGCCTTCCCGAAAGCGAGCAGACCGGATATTTGGATAAATCGCTCATTAGGCATCCTTAAAGTGTAATTCAAGACAATAATCTTAAAGAATAAAACCTGTGCGTTTATTGTGCAGCCTAGACTTTGCTTATTGGCGGCATCCCCCGCGCCGACGTTGCTTCGCAGGAAGGATAGCTTTTGCAATCTTTGCTATGCACATATACCTCAAAAACTCGCTTCGCGGCAGCTCCCTCTCCGGCGCTGTCTCACTTCGCTTTGCTCGTTCGAATGCGCCTTGTTCGGGACTGCTGCTGCGCTCGTTTGACGCGTTTAGTTAGGTAAAACAGAATCGTACAAAAGCTGGGAGCGAAATTCATCGGACCGCGCAGTTTCGGACAGCTCCTGCGGCAGCGCTGGCTGCTTAACATAGTTCTGAAGCGCATTATTCACAAACAATTCAGTAAGCATTTGACTAACAGTTAAGCGATCACCTAACTTATTAATGCGATTGTATAAATACATTATGTATTATCTTAAATACAACAATTGATATTTAATAGTAACATTATCAAATACTATTGATGGGATATCAGAAAAGTAAAATGTATCTTTGTTTTTAGAAGCAACCGTATAAGTTTCTAAAAAACTTAACAAACTAAAGCTCCAACAACCTAATTCTTTGACATAATCTCCCGCTATACATACGTGTTCTCCTTCATGCATCAGTCTAATTCTATCGTATACAAGAATTTTATCAGACAAATCTTTATTAGCTGATAATGCAAAATGAGCTTCTTCTTGGTCAATTGTATAGCCTACATGTCCGTAATCCGCTGCTAAAATCTTTGAAATCACAAAAGCCCTTGAAGGCAAATCATGTTCAAGATAAATACTGTTGCCTGAAAAAGACGAAAACCTCCAGTTATTGTCATTAAGCTGCAGTTGTGTAATCGTATAACGAATATCATTACAAATACGCTCTGTGACAGCTCTATTACTAATTTGGCTAATAGGTAAGTTTGTTTCATTTTGTTTTATAAAACAAACTTTTCTCCGAAAGTTGTCTTCATGTATTGCCCAAAATAAGTTGTTGGCACGAACATCACGATAATTATGACCTTCATCATTAAAACTCCACCCAGATTTTGATTTACCTTCTTCGTCTATTTTCTTAACACTGCATACTAGAAGCTTATCGAGAGGATCATTGTTACTAGTAACACTATCACAAGTTATTTTAGCCAAAGCATTAAATAGTTTGTTAACATCTCTAATAGCATCTTTTTTCATGTCTTCAGGTGAGGTAACCTGTTTTTTGCAAGCCCTTTTTGCATAAAATTGCAAAATATTTTTGCACAAAGT
>JAUNIO010000018.1:0-12011 GCA_030535355.1 bacterium
CTGACGAGCCTCTTCGGCCAAGCGGGCCTCTTCCTGCAGGCGAGCCTCTTCAGCCAAACGGGCTTCATCTTGACGGCGAGCCTCAGCAGCAAAATCGGCAGGCGAGAAATCGCGTTCAACGACCAAAGGAGATACAGGAGTTGAACTTTCAGGGGCTTGGGTCAGCAGCTCGTCTACTACATTGGCAACAGTATTGAGAACTGGCAATTCGGGTACATTGCTGCCAGCCTGGGAAGCAGCTACAAAGTCGGTCTGTTCAGCGGGTATCTCACGGTTAGTTTCAACCTTACTAACGACTTTGGGCTCTTCTTGCTCAGCCTTGCGTTTAGACTTACGAGAAAGCACAGCTTTACCGCCACCCAAGGTTGGTTTGCCACCAGACACTAAACCAGATTTGACCAAACCAGGCCTACCAGATGTTCCTTCACTTCCAAGAGTTGGCTTACCGCCTAAAGCCGGTTTGCCTCCACCAGAAAGACCGGACTTTAAACCGCCTTTACTAGCTAAACCTGCACGTCGAGGTCCATCTACTCCACCTTTTCTAGTAAGTCCAGCGCGTATATGATGGCCTTCACCTTCTTCACCTTCATCAGCACCGCCTTCAGTGCCTTTTGCTGTCGAACTCTTAGCAATACCCTTACCAGCTTTCTTCATGGGAATGTATGTTTCACCCATTTCTGCTACGACAGGAGCACCCAGTTCAATAAGCTTATTATTAGCTGTAGAGTTAGCTTCATCTAGAGCCAAAACGCGCTGATACAAAACTATAGCAACGCCAGTTTCTCCTATCTGCTCATATACCCGTGCTGAATTGAGGTAACCATTGACAGCATTAGTTATATCATTATTATATTGGGAAATTTCCGCCAGCCGCTCTATAGCTAACGCAGCTTCAGGATTGTTACTGATTATCTTTTTAAATGGAAGCTCAGCGTCTTTATAATTTCCGCGTCTAATACATATATCGCCAAGCGCGTAAAGCGCATCTTCATTATCAAATCCACCTGAACGCAAAACTCCGCGGAACTCTTTTTCAGCTTCATCATAACGCTGGAGCTCAACATAAAGACGGCCCAGAGAATACATAATGTTAGGGTCGTCACGGACAAAGACTTTAAGACGGTTATAACCTTCGACAGCTTTTTCAATATCACCAATATCGCTGTATAGAGACACAACATTGCGATATTGAGCTACGCCTTCATCTATTTGTCCGTTTTGCAGGTACATCTCGGCTAACTCCCGGCGAATATCAATATTGTCGGGGTCCGATTCGATCGCTACTTCCATCATTTGAGTAGCCAAGTCACCGTGTTCTTGTTCTATATAAAGACGGGACAATTCTCTAGCGCGCTGCACAACTTCAGCCATATCGCCTTTGGCTCGATACAAATCAATCACGCGCAAACGCACTTTATCAGACTCAGGTTCTAGGGCCGTTATATCGTTAGCTACGCTGATAGCACCATCGATATCACCATAATAAGCACAGATTTCCATTAGCTTATAGTAGATATCAACAACTTGCTTAATACGACCAGTAAGAGCAAAAATAATTGCTAAATAGCGGCAAGCCTCGCCATTATAGGAATCTATTTCCAATACCTTAGTAAAGCTTTTAATTGCCGCATCCCACTGCCGATTTTCAGAATACATCTGCCCTTCTTGCATCAAGGCATTAACATCACCGGCCACAGAGTCACACCACCTTAAAGATTTTTACACCCATAGCTTGGTAAAACCAAATTAACCTGAGTTGGGCAAAAACCCGCTTTAACGGTTCGCTTTGAAACGTATGCTTCCTTCATGTTTAAAAACAGATGCTTAATAAAAAAAGAGCGGCGCCGAAGCACCGCTCTTTTAAGCACACAGGATTACTTCATGATATGGGTTGTGAGCATGAGAATAACTTCAGTGCGGCTATTGGAGTCAGTAGTGGTGCGGAAGAGAGGACCGAGGATAGGAAGATCACCGAGTAAAGGAATCTTCGAAACGGAGCGGCGCTCTTCTTCGCGAACCATACCACCTAGTACGATCGTATCACCGTCTTTAACGCGCATCTTAGTTTTGATGGTACGCTCAGCGGTACGAGGATACTGGTTGTTAATCAACTCAACGAGTGAAGAAACGTTAGGCTCGATATCGACTAAGATATAACCATCGGTTTTAACTTCGGGTTTAACATTGATCTTGGTACCGATATCGACATAGTTCACCTGGAACTGACCGGCGTGAGAGTCGTAGAACACGATAGGATATTTATCACCTACGTGGATCTTAGCCTGCTCACCGCTCTGGGTAGCAACGCGAGGTGAAGCCAACACTTTACCATCACTGTTGGTGACGACCATCTGCAAGGTAGCATTGATCATGAAAGGTGTGCGGCCAAAAGTACCAATATTAAAGGCACCAATATCGCCAGCAGTGTATGAAGGTACGCCATGTTCGTCATAAGTAATCTCACCAGGACGCAGATCGTTCTCGGCGATCATACCTTGATCGTAGAACAAACTAGGAAGTACTTCAGCAAATGTAGTTGAGAAAGTACCCATTGAACCATTGCTATCAGACCACTGGATACCGAGAGTCTTAGAACCGCTCTCGGAGAGATCGACGACCTTGCAGTCCAACATAACCTGCTCCAGGTTACGGTCCAAATTAGCCAACACTTCTTCGACTCTAGAAATGATCTCGTCGCTGCCTTCAACTATGAGTAAGCTCAAGCGCTCATCAGGAATAACCTGAGCATCAGGAACCAAGCTCTTCACAGCAGTAGCCATGTCAGCAACTTTAGCGTAGTTAACCGGCAGATACTCACGGCGAGGAGGAGCAGGCGCAGGAGGCATCTGGTCAAGGTTAGGAAGAGAAGATTTAATGCCCTTCAAATCCTCGACACTGCCTCTGGCATAGAAACCGTTCATGGTAGGGTGAGCGGTGAAGACAACATCAGGATACTGACCGCCAAGGAACTCCATAATTTTCGCAGCGGGAGCTGCTTCTAAGAAGAATTCCTGGGTAACCGCATTTTTAGCAACCTTAGCGGAAGCGGTTTTGGGGTTCAGGATGTTATCAGAAACGGTGCTCAGCTTCTCGGAAGTAGCGACAACGATCGTGTTGTCGATCAGCTTATAGTCATAAGGAACTTCCTGCATTTTCAGGATGAGAGCCAAAGCACCTTCGGGGCGAACCTTATTCAAAGTAACAGTCACAGCGCCGGCAACATCAGGAGCCACATACACATTGCGTCCCATCTCTTTAGCCAAATACTTGACCACGTAAACGAGATCGGCATTCACCAACTCGAGATTTACAGTTTTCACGGGAGCAGCTTTTTTAGCTACCTTCTTGGTAGCTTTTTTAGCGGTAGCTTTTTTCTTAGGAGCAGCAGCTACCACTTTTTTGGATGATGAAGCGCTTACTTCAGACTTGACACTAGGAGCAGCAGCAACCTTAGTAGGAGCTTGCGCAACTTTCGCGCCTTCCAAAGAAGAAGCCACAGCTATAGCCAAGCCATTAGCGTCAGAACTTACTTCGAACTTAGGCTGGGAAACTACATACAAAGAGACACGTACTACCTCAGACTTGAGCTGAGAAAGCACTACTTTTTCTAATAAACCGCGGTTGACATCTTCAGATGTAGCAGCATTGGAAGCTAACACAGCAGGGGAGACATCTACAACTATAATCTCACGGCCTTTACTTACGCGAGAACTAGTATAGCTCAAAGGCGCATTAGCCTTAACATTGACTTTGAGCATGCCGGAACCAGAATTGCTTACGCTTACACCATTAACGGTCGCAGGAGCAGCCTGAGCATTCATGGTCGCAGGTAAAAAGAAACCTACAGCCATAAGGCACGCGATCAGAAGTTTAACGCTTCTGTGCTTAGACAAGAGCATTGGTTTTACCCACCTCCTATTGGCCATCACGTTCAAAAATGAACCTAATGTTTGAGAGCCGCTGAAAGTTTACGACTCTTTCAAACTCTTCGAGGGTGACTTTTTTTACGCTGCGGACTAACTGCCAGCGCATACACACAAGACGGACACCCTCGAAGCCCGACCGTGCGGATAAATTTATTCGCTCAAATATATATACTATACTAAGAGCTTATTTATTACTATTTATTTATATGTTCTATAACAGGCGGTCCAAACGCAGCTTTACTTGACAAATTCCCCGCCGCAGGATCAGGAGTACCCATAGATCCAAACACTTCTTTTTCAAGAGGAATTACAAATTTATACTTGCCTTTGTAAACCAAAGTAACGTCTTGACTCGTTACGGCAGCGACACGGTATCCACCGATTGTTTCACCTGAAGAAACCATTATCGCTTTTTCGGGTCCTTGCAAAATTGCTTGGTAGTTAGAACCAGAACGCAAAATTCCCGTAACCTTAACGTCCGGTTTATGGACCTTTACCACAGGCTTAGGTGTTTCCAATGCCTTTTTAGCAGCTATCTTGCGCTGATAAGCACTGTTTAAACCTTTTGAACCTCTGTCGCTAGAAGGTTTAACTCCACCCGTTAATGATGTTCCAATAGCTGGCGCACCATAATATTTGTCGAAAGGATCGCGAACCTTGGTAGTTGCTAAATTCTTCCGCGTAGGGCCGTTATCAACCTTAGCTTCATTCTGCTTTGCCTGAGCCTGGTTATCACTGCCATTATCAGCTACTTCAGCAGGTTCACTTTCAGAACTGTTACCGCTAGCTACAGCTTCACTTGTTTGCTCAGTCTTATTCTCCTCGGCAGTCGCTTCACCACTGGCAGACTGAACCTCATCGCCCTTAACATCAACTTCACCGCTTACAGGAGAAGAAGATACATTGCCTTCAGGGTTATCGGCAGGTTCAGAACCACCGCAAGCGCAACAAAGAGAAAGCATACCAGCAATTGCGAACACTTTACAATTTCTCAGGACATTCTGAGAAACAATAGGTAGGTTTTTCATAATTTAACTTCCCTCCCGCATGTAAGCAGTGATAGGAATGGAGATCGACAAGGTAGGGACCATGCCGGGCTCGTCATTACCAGCAGGAGAAAGAGCGATTTTGTTAATAGTGACCAGACGCTCTAAACGCATCGCACCTAACTGATATAAGAAATCAACTAGAGTAGAATAACGTCCTTTCATGCTCATCTGGAACATACGAGTAGGGAACTGCTTGAGAACGTCGGGTTTCGCAGCTTCCTCTCCGTCCTCTTCTTGATTCTCTTCAGAAGATGTCTTTTTGGCAGCACTCTGAGACATAGCGCCAGGAGTTATGGAAATGATTTCAAAAGTGGGATCTCCCATGCGTTCGCGCTCTTCAGCAGTCAGCTTCTCAATTTCCATAATGTAATTAGCGACAAACATCTCCGCTTTCTCGGGAACGAGGTTCGATTTAATTACACTAGCGAGCTTAGCTTCTAGATCAGCCTTCTGCTTAGTGAGCACTGGCAACTCTTTGATGAGTTCCTGTTTGGCGACGAGGTCTTCTTCCAAACGCTGATGTTCGGCTTTCAGATCATCTATTTTCTTATATTTTTCCTGCCAGTCTAAAGCATAAAACGCGCCAATAGTCATTCCCATAATAAGAAAGGCAAGAACTAATTTAACTGGTGTACTAAATGTCATCTTTGCCTCCTCTAAGAATTTATCGCGTCTGCAGAAGTTTTAGCATCCGCAACTTTTTTGTTTTCGATTAAACCAGCAGCAGCGTCGGGATTGTAACGAGCTTCAATCGAGAAAGCGAAACCATAACCGTCTGTCTCGTTGCCCGTCTGACTAGTAGAAGCCAAAGAAGCATCAACAAAAATCTCAGAGTTGTTCATCTTCGACATCAAGCCTGCAATAGTCGCTAAAGGACCAGTTCCACCGGTGTTTTTAGCAGTACCATTGATCATTACGGAAGTTGTGGAAGGTTCCACAGACAAACTGCTCAGGTAAACATTGCTGGGAAGCACCCGACCAACTTCACCCAGAAGATTTCCGTAACGGACAGGGTCGTAAACTAAGCTCTCGACAACTTTAATTTCGTCTTCGAGTTTAGCGATGTCAGACTTCAGCTTGTCGATAACAGGTAAATTCTGCTCGATCTCTTTTATTTTAGCTTGCGTTTTACTAATTTCGTTTTCTTGATCATTAATTTGCGTTTGTAAACTTTGTCCAAAAAAGACACAACCTACAGCACACGCAATACAAAGAACTACCAAAATACCCGCAAGCGGGTCAAAGGCAATTTTTTTGCGTTCAGTAGGTAACAAATTGACCTTAATGGTCATCGTGCACCTCCCATTGGAGTATCAGATCGATAAGGATCAATGGCTACTAGAGGTTAGGCCTCATAGTTAGCTACGTAGTGCCAGTCCCATCACAACCATAGCCATAGGCGCCATATCTTCGATGGATTGGGCTGAATTTCCCTTAACATCTTTTAATGACATGCCCCGGAAAGGATTGGCGATCTGACACTCTACCCCCAATTCATTAGACATATAAATATCAATATTCTTGAAACGAGATGTCCCCCCTGTCAGAATGACCAAATCAACGGATTCATTTTGATAACGCGAACGATAATAATCAAAAGACCGCTGTATTTCAGTAACCAACTCGGTAAGAACAGGTATCACAACATTGAAAATACGCATAGTGGTAGGCGCTACAGGAGTCGCATCGTTTTCCACTCTGATTTGGCCTTTTTCTTTTTTTATCTTTTCAGCTTCTTCAAAAGACAAATTAAGCGACTGGCCAATAGCTTTGGTGAAGCTGTTTCCAGCCACACCAATCGTGCGATTATGTCTAAGTTCTTGAGCTTTAAAAATATTAATACTGCTTGAGGCTGCTCCTAAATTAATAAGAGCAATGGTCCTATTCAGAGTTTGCGCGTCATAGCTGTTTTCTAGAGCGCGCAAAAGGGCAAAAGGCTCCAGATCGACAGCATCGGGAGTAGCCCCTGCCTGCTGAATAACCTCTCGCGTATTTTTCACCATCTCATTGGGCGCTGCCACTAAAAGCACGTCCATTTGTTTGTTACCGTCTTTGTTCTTGGCATCGTTTTTATTAAGCATCATTCCACTAACCATAGCTTCGGTTACAGAATAAGGCAAATACTGTTCAGCTTCGAATTTAATGGCTGTCTGCAATTCGCGCTCAGTCATCTGAGCAATGGTAATAGGTCTAATTACGACCGACTGCCCAGCGACAGCACTAATAACGCGAGGAGGGGCTGAAGTGGAGAAACCAGATTCGCGCAAAAGGTCGCCTATTGTTTCCCCTAAAGCGTGAGCATCTATAATTGCTCCATCTTTAATGGTCATAGAAGGAGTTGGACAAGAGTATAAACGGGTTAGCGAACAACCATTAGCACTACGCGATATACTTGCTAGCTTAATGGTATTGCTACCAATATCTACACCAATGACCTCTTCCTTGGGTTTGAAAAGGCTTTGAATTTTTTTCAAAAACTCCATCGACCTGTACTCACCTCCTCGGTTTTTCAATAGTCATTGATAAAACCGAAGCTCATGCGCCTATCTTCTCTAACGTTGCTACCTTAGCGCTAATGGTAACTTAGATAACTTTGCTACCGAAGTGTCAATAACAAACACATAAGATAGAGGGTTTTCGAATTCGCAAGATATACTAAGATACCTGCTTTCTAAGCCAATTATTTCTGGCCGTCAGCATAACGCTAAACAACCACCATAATTTTCTATTTTCAGCAAATTTAACCTGCTTAATTAATTGCTTTCTGATTAATGCTTTATAGAGCATTATGAGTTTGCTTAAAAGCCTTGCGCTATAAACTTACATTATCAAGATAGTTTATAAAGATGTTTATAGAGATAGCTGTTCCGAAAATGCGATATTCCGCTTTTTCAAAATGGTATCTTTGCAGCAATTCCATTTAGTAAAAGCTAGATAACGCCAAAAATGACATACACATATATTTTCGTCACATCCATGCCAGCTAACAAAAGAGTTAATGCGTACATACACTATCAAAGGGCCTTGCAGCTATTATTAGAAATAATCCAACATGGTTTGTATCTTCCGCTGTCGCTATTTCCGCTGCTTGATAGTTATAGCTATGCTTTTTTTGCTAACTATTACAACTAAAATTACAGCTGCTGTACGCCCCTGGTATTATCCCGACAAGCTATCCATAAACACTGTCAACCCCTATCTGACACCTTCCAGACTTAGCGGGCAATGCCCGCCATCATGGCATAAACAGTTAGTACTATGGGAAGGTGTTATCGAACAGCAGAGCAACGCAGAGAATTCCCTGCCCATACTTATTTTAAAATGCAACTCTCAAAACATTCCTGTTTATTTTTCCCGCAAAGTGCGCAATTTAGATGTTAATCGCTGCGGATATAGAGTCGCTATCAAAGGAAAGATCATTCTCAATCGCTTAATATTTAGCCATTTAGAAGGTCTTTCAGTCATTTTAATATCTCCATCCACCAATAAGTCATTTGCCAGCTGGGCAGCTACAGCAGACAGCGCTCTTCCCGAATATCTTGCCTGGAGAGTAGCCCTTCATCAGCCCCATATATCCAAGCCACAAGCCATCAAAATCGGCCATACTATATTTGATACAGCCAAAGCTCAGCAAATTGACCCCATTTTATTTGCCTCTCTTATTCAAATCGAATCCGCATACAATCCTAAAGCAGTATCCGCTTCAGGGGCTATGGGGCTGGGGCAGCTTATGCCTTTTACAGCCAAGGACCTGCACGTGAACGATCCTTTTGACCCTCTGCAAAATCTTAAAGGGGCCGGGCATATGATTGGCCAACTAACACGCGAATGGTCGGCACACCCCAACTGCAGTTCTCTAGTGCTGGCAAGCTACAACGCAGGTCCCAACTGCGTACGCCGGTTAGGCGGCAGAGTGCCTCCCTATTCCGAAACCATTAATTACGTTTACTTTATAGGTTACCTGCGCCAGTCTCTCCAGGCTCAAATTGACGCTTTAGGCATAATCAATTAAGGACTACCACCCCTTTAGGGGCAATGTCATTTAGTTAAGCCTCAATGTCGTTAACTTAAGGCTCAACGACATTGGAAATGTTAGCTCATATACAATTATCGCCACGTTCATGCCTGCGTATGAGCTAGAGCAAAACACAAGCTAAACCTCGATTCCCCAACAGTCTTGCCCCCCTCTGTCGCAGTCGCGACTTCTCCCCCTCTCATCCTTTAGGGGGAGTCAGATAACGTTTGCGTCAGCTTCCGCGCAGACGTTGCTTTGCGCAGCTCAGTACAAAACAGCTGAGCAAAAAACAGCTTTGCCTTCCTTTTAGAAGGCAAAGCTGCCATAAATAATATATGCTAATTATTCAGCCTAATTATTCAGCCGCACTGTCACGCCGTTCTTTATCTTTACGCATCCTGGCGCGGGCAGCCGGATCCAAAACAGCTTTGCGCATACGCAGCTTTTTCGGCGTTATTTCAACAAGCTCGTCATCAGCAATAAATTCCAAAGCCTGTTCTAAACTCAATTTGCGGGGCATTTCCAAACGAACCGCTTCGTCGGCTGTCGAAGAACGCATGTTGGTCACGTGCTTTTTCTTGCATACATTTACATCCAAATCGTTAGAACGGCAGCACTCGCCCACAATCATTCCCGTGTATATTTCTTCGCCGGGTTCGATAAAGAAAATCCCGCGATCTTCTAGATTGTGCAGAGCATAAGGAGTCGCCTCACCGGGGTCAGAGGCTACCAATGAACCGCGGGTGCGCCGAGGAATATCTCCGCAATACGGGCCATAACCATCGAATATGTAATTCATCACTCCATATCCGCGGGTAAGAGTTAAGCATTCAGAGCGCAAGCCCACTAAACCGCGCGCGGGGATGGAAAAGACCAGGCGGACACGTCCCGTACCGCCGCCTTCCATAGAAATCATCGTGCCATGCCGCTCACCGACGCGCTCCATAATGGCTCCCATATATTCTTCTGGAATATCAATAGTGAGCGTTTCCATGGGCTCATGAAGCACTCCGTCAATCACCTTAGTGATAACTCGCGGCGCCGTTACACAGACTTCATATCCTTCACGGCGCATTGTTTCCAGCAAAATAGACAGATGCAATTCTCCCCTGCCGCAAACTTCAAAAGCGTCGGCGGATTCTGTAGCTGTAACGCGCAAGCCTACGTTGCGTTCAGCTTCCTTAAATAGACGATCGCGCAGCTGCCTTGATGTTACATATTTGCCATCTCTGCCGGCTAAAGGGCTATCGGGGGCAACAAAAGTCATAGCTAAGGTAGGCTCTTCGATACTAAGCCCCTCGAGAAAAACGGGATTATCAGCGCTCGTTATAGTATCTCCAAGAGCTACATCCGGCAACCCAGATAGCGCCACAATATCGCCAACAGTCGCTTCTTCAAACTGGGCCCGGCTAAGTCCCCTATACATCATAAGCTGACCAATGCGGCCTTTTTTCATGTTCTCTTCTGAAGTTCCAAAAGCGACGAGTTGCGACTGCTTAAGCGTGCCGTTAATAATACGTCCTATCGCTAATCTGCCTACATAATCATCATACTCCAAATTGCTGACTAGAAGCTGTAAATTATCTTCTGGTTCTCCTTTAGGACAGGGGATGTGTTCAATTATCGTATCGTAGAGAGGTTTTAAATTTTCAAAAGGCCCATCTGGGCTAAGTGAAGCGACTTGGCGCCTAGCAGAAGCATAGACAACCGGAAATTCAATCTGGCGCTCGTTAGCGCCTAAGTCAATGAATAAATCCAGGACTTCATCAACTACTTGGTGTGGGCGCGCATCAGGACGATCAATCTTATTAACGACTAATATAGGAACTAAGTTAGCTTCTAAAGCCTTTTTCACAACAAAACGCGTCTGCGCCATAGGGCCTTCATAGGCATCTACAACCAGCAAACATCCATCCACCATGCTGAGAATACGCTCAACCTCACTGGAAAAATCGACGTGTCCAGGAGTATCGACGAGATTGAGAGTGACATCACCGTAACGAACTGAGGTATTTTTAGATAAAATGGTAATGCCGCGTTCACGCTCTAAGTCGTTGGAATCCATTACGCGCTCAACAACTTCCTGGCCAATGCGAAATACACCGGCCTGGCGCAGCAAACCATCAACCAGAGTCGTTTTACCATGGTCAATATGGGCAATAATAGCTAAATTACGTAAATCTTGACGTTTCATAACAATATATTATACTTCATTCCAAACAAATACGCAAGACACTAATTACTTTGCTGTGGCGATACTGCGCAAATAATTATTAGCCGATTCAATAAATTCACGCAGCTCTAGCTCGGGATATTCACGCATATAATACTTTGCCTGCAACCACATATCAAGTTTGTCGCATTGGTGCACAAACACAGCTTCTGGAGTCTTACACTCTTGATACTCAATAAATACAGCCACCAAATGCTCAGCCTGAGGTAATTCGCGGGACAAAGATTTGAAAGCGTTTAATTCTCTTTCTGCCTTATCCGCCGAACTAATTCCGTCATGCGGTGTAATATCCCCAACGACTATTTCTGCCAGGTCATGAATAAGAGCTAATTCAAGAACTCGCTCCAAACATAAATTATCAGGTTTTATAAGCAGAGCTAGCCAAGCTACGCCCCAACTGTGAGCGGCTACGCTCTCAGCATCATCTACAGAGGCACGCTGCCATCCAGCCCGCTTCAAAGATTTAAGCTTAAGGGTGTGTAGCAATGATTGGTTATCCAAGTAAGTTAATAAGTCTAATCTCATAGTTAACGATATTTTAGGCGGAAAATACATCCTTTAGGGGGAGTCAGATAGTTTCGCAAGTTAGCTGATCGCTAACTAATGATATTAGCTAATCTGCGAACCATATTATTACTCTAGAGGATGAAGGTTGAGAAAACTTCGCTAATGCCTTCGCAAACACAAATGCCGCGAACGAGGCAGATGTGCGCTCAAAGAGGGGGAACCAAGCAAAATGGTCCAGCAAAATGGTAAGGAAACTAATTACTTTTGCATGATTTTCACTC
>JAUNIO010000018.1:12021-47866 GCA_030535355.1 bacterium
ATAGCCAAAGTATAATAAAATATGTCAAGTATGTACAGGGAAAGGCGGTAACTTTAATGGTTGCTGTTCTCGATAGGGCTAAAAAATTCTTAGATATTGATGACATTCAGATTAAAACAATATTTAACATCTTAAATTCAGCGCCAACAGCCTGTATAATTATTAAAGAATTATCTCACGAGCTGGTATGGTACAACAACACCTTTAGCAAGTTATACGCTCACCGCCTTCCCAATCTAGATGGCTCAACGATTTCTCAAGTTTTAGGCTGCATAAACAGCTCCTCAGACAGCCAGTTCGTGTATAATGAATATTGTTCCGAATGTCCATTGCACGCAGCTATCGCTAGTATGAATAAAGGCGACAGCTTAAAACATCGCGGGGTTATTACCATACCTGCGCCCTGGGGCAAAACCGACCTGCATGTGGAAACCTGTGCGTACCGTTTAGAGATGCAAAATCAAGGGCTCCTGCTTATCTACTTTAAAGATATAGAAAGTGACGCCACACGCTATCAGCTGAACCGTTCCTTTTTTCACGACCTTCTCAACATAGGTCAGCAACTGCGCAGCAGCGTTAATCTCACCCGCATGGTAGTTGAAGACGCTAAACGCGATGGCTATCGCATACCAACGCAGCTGATCAAAGAACTGAAGATTATGGACAGTTCAGTCTCTATTATTACAGACAAAGTCAACCAAGAACGCCAGCTGAACAACGCTCAAAACGATACTCTAATCCCGCATATAGTAAGCTTTAATCCTCAAGATATCCTCAGCGAATTACTAATTAGCGTCCGTAAAATGGACGAGCATGGAGGCAGGCTGCTAGTTATAGTTCCTTGTCCCCCTGACACAGTATGCGCTTCAGATCGCATGTTGCTGCATCAGGTATGCTACGGATTAATGCACACCTTAATTTATAGTTCGCGGGCCGAACAAATAATCGAGCTTGGATTTACACCTCAGAAAGATACCATCTCCTTTTGGTTCCGCAACCGTGAGCTGACGCTTAACCCCAACAAAATCAAACAGTTTAACACAGAGTACTCACTAAAGCGTACACGCAATATTTATTCATACACGATAAGTATTCTAGCCACAAAGTACTTACAGGCCTCAATTGACATAGCTTCGAGCGAAGCAGAAGGTACGACGATATTCTTGACCATACCGCTTGAAACTAAAAGCAAAACCACATAATATAAGAAATAAAGAAGAATGTTTTTTAAGTACCGTTAACTTAGCCATTAGCCAATCTGCGAACGAGATAATTTTCCGTAAAGAATGGGAAAAAGGAGAGCGATTTTATTGAACTCATTGCCCCAGGACTCAAAAGCGTGGAGCGAAAATCTAGCTGAAAGCGACCAGCACCATCTTAGCCAAAAGCGCTGGGAAGGTGTTCTGTGCTTATCTATTTCACTTATATTTATAGCCTTGGTGATAATTAACGAACTGCTCAGAGCATCACTGTACAAAACATCCATCTTCACCGGCTTAATCATCATGTTAGGGCTATTGCTAACTATCGGCACCCAATGTATTAAAAGTGCCGATACCCCTCAAAGCTCTCTGAAGCTGCTTATCGCTTCAGCTATAGCTAATTATACTAAAACTGTAGTCGCCTTATTCCTAATCATCTTCCTGATATTGTTCTTCGCCAATGTCATTTAGTTAAGGTTCGATGACATTAGAAATGTTGACTCATATACAATTATCGCCACGCTTATGCTCGGGTACAAGCTAGCCTATAACATAAGTTAAACCTCGATTCCTCAACACTCTTGGGCACCCCCTCTGTCGCAGTCGCGCCTTCTCCACCTCCCCTCCTTTAGGGGGAGTCAGATAGTTTCGCAAGTTAGCTGATCGCTGACTAAACGACTCAGTTCTTAACTGAAATAATTTAGTTACGCAAAATATAAAAAAATAAGCGCACCGACAGTGCGCTTATTGCCGAAACTCTCCAAATTATCCCAAAAAGATTAAGGAGCAGCAGTCTGCGTATGCGCAGATTCATCTGTATGCGCAGCTTCGCTATCTTTTTGGGAATTGTTGTGAACCTGATGAGTCAGGTTAGATTCTATAGTATCCTGAGACAAAAGTTGATCAGCCTTAGCTAAGGCTTCACTCATGCCACTGAAACTGGAATAAGGTGCTCCTATTTTAAAAGTTACCGCAATACGGTCAAAATCATGGCAGTAATCAGTGAACTTTGCAGTTTTTTGGGCAGTACCAGTTAAGCAGTATCCCAAAGAACGCTCAGTATCTAAGAAAAACCAGGCCTTGCAGGCCAAAGTCCGGCTGTGCTCGGTATATTCGAAGGTCTCCCAGCAGCCAGTTTCATCCTGACCATCTGCAAAATTAACGGCCCCAGGAAACTGCTGGCGCAATACTTCGATTTGCTGCTGGCGGAACTGAGCAACCTCATCTATACCGCTGACAGGGCGCGATGATAAGACCATGTTTTCCCGAAAACTCTCAGCAGCGTCTTGAGTAACAAAAGGGCCAAGCACCACGACATCAGCCCCACCTATTCCCTGCCGGACTTCCCAAAACTTATCTTCATGCAAAGGATCAGTAGCTTCCTGGACAACAGGGACCGAAAAAGAAACACCATTCCCAAAATAGCGGCCAATCTGGCCGCTATGATGCGTTACCTGAGAACTGCAGCCGCTCATCCCGCCAGCGAGACAGGCAGCAAGCAACACCCAGATACTATTTTTGCGCAAACCTAATTGCATTATAAACGCCGTAAATATTCGCCAGTGCGCGTATCTATTTGCAGTTTGGTGCCAATTTCCACAAATAGAGGCACATTGACAACTGCCCCAGTTTCCAAAGTAGCGGGTTTCGTAGCGCCAGTGGCCGTATCTCCCTTGAAACCGGGTTCGGTTTCCGTAACAACTAATTCCACAAAATTGGGGACTTCAATACCAATGGCCACATCTTCATGGAATGATACTTCGCACTCCATGCCGTCCTTCAGCCATTTAACATCATCACCGATTAAATCTTTTTCAATGGCGATATCTTCATAGGATTCCATATCCATGAAGTGATACATTTCGCCGTCAATATAAGTGAACTGCACGTGACGATGCTCAATATGCGCTCTTTTAATCTTTTCACCGCCGCGGAAAGTTTTTTCCAGAACATTGCCGGTCCGAATATTGCGTATTTTAGTGCGGACAAAAGCCGCGCCTTTGCCTGGCTTAACATGTAAGAATTCAATTACTTGATACAAGTCGCCATCTATTTCAACGGTTATGCCGGTTTTAAAATCGTTAACAGAGATCATATAAGATCCTCCGAGTTACTCGCCCGCCTCTAATGAGCCCACGAGAAGAATTATAATAAGCAAATACTATTCTCTAATAGATAAAATAATCCTTGCGGCTTAAGCTATAACGGCATTTGTCAGATGCAGATGCGCTGCTCAACAAACAAATAAAGCATCCGGTTAAGTGAAAGACAAAATCCGGATGCTTCTGCTAAATCTAAATCTACTTATTTGTCAGCAGGTTTATTAGCGCAATCTACATTAACTTGAAGTGTATAATTCCCGCGCGGCATTTCCGCACCCGCAATGTGATCATACCCGGTAGAGATATCCCACTGGCCATTCGCAGGCACAGCTACACGGTTAAAACGCTGAGTGTTAATGACTGTACCGTCGGGACTAACCAAAGAAACAGTAGCATTTAAAGTCTTAGCTTCAGCATTGCCGATATTCTTTACTGTAGCCGTCATGTTAATATGGCCTGTGAAATAGTCAGGCGTGGCTCTAGGGGCAAACACGATCAAATTGGGAGTGGGAACCGCAGCTTCTTTTTCCCCATCACCATCGAGACCAGCCTCTTGCTTAGCTTTGCGTATAGCAGCACGTCTGGCGATATCCTGCTCGTCTAACTGCTGCTGAACCTTAAGCAAATCAGCATAAGTGTCGACGCCGCCGACTTCTTTTTGACGGGCTTCTACTTCGCGGGCAGCCCTTTCGCCGATTTCTTCAAAATTTTGATCGTAAGCGCCTTCATTAGCGGGCTCAGCCGTAGAATCCGCAGCAGCAGCTTCACTGTTTTTGCCTTCTCTCTTAGCTTTTAGATCGGCCATAGCTTGTTTGCGCTCTTCCAAAGCTGCGCGCTGCTCTTCCCTTTCTTTAGCTATCTGAGCTTCTCTGGCAGCACGGGCCTGGTTTACTTCAGCCTCGGCAGCCCTGTCCGCGTCCGTTTTTAAGCGCGGTCTCAAAATATCTACGATTTCTGTTTTCGGATTATAAGATAATTCATATCCAAGGTCTTTAGCTATGCGCACGGGCACCCAGACCTGCCCATCGCGCATGACACCCTGCACAGCGAACTTGCCCTTTTCTCCCGCAACTGTAAAGTTGGCACTGTTCAAAGCCGGACCGCCGCTGCCATTTTCTTTCAGCACGACCTGCCCCTGCTTATCCAAGCTCCAGGAATACTTTAGACCCTTCATAAGCTCGTTAAAGGGCACATAAACCGAATTATTAATAGTCACCACATTCTCAACGGGCCTGTTATGCACATATACAGAATTGGCTTGTGCTGCAGAAGCGCAGATAAACATACCGCAAAGCGAAGCCACCACCGGCATCAAACGTAATTTCATAGAAATACTCCTAATTCAATATCACGCGCTACTTCGCACGCTATCTTAACGGCAATGACGTTAGCTTTATTTAACGCTTTGTTGCGCTCCACGCTAAATGCTTGCTGTCTAACGTCATCTAATACAAATAATTGCTTTACTTTCTCGTTTTCGTCTGGCTATCCTACCAAACACAGCGATATACCTTACAACTTAAAAAACTAATTAAATAACTAATATCGTTTAATAAGTAAAAAACACCAAAGTCACTGCGCCCAACGGTAATATAATTTGTTATCGATTAGCTGACCAGCTAACCATCTAAACGGCATTGCTCAGACTTCTAGCTCCAACCCTTCACGTGCGCTCAGTACTTCAAGTTCCTCTCTATATTGACATACGAGCATTTGGGCATAATTCTGTCTAGACAATAATACAGAATCTTCACATTCTGGGTCGAAATGGAACATCAGCAGACGCTTAACTTTAGCGAGATAAGCCATCAGCACAGCAAAATTATAAGGACTGTGCCCCCAGCCTTTTTTATTAGCATAAGCTTCCTCGTCAAACATGCAATCCTGGATGCACAAATCCGCAGTACTGATAAATTGCAAAAGCGCACAGTCCCGTTCGTCAGTTATAGCTTCGGTAACGCTGATCCTTCCGCTGCGAACTTTTTCAGCATCTAGGCCAGGTTTCAAAAGCCGGACATAGCCAGGTTCCACATCAGTGCAATAGCACAAGGTCTTTCCATCACCTTCAAGGCGATATCCGTAGTCAACACTAGGGTGATTGAGACGCAGAGAGCGCAGGCTCCAATTACCAAGCTCCAAGCACTGATTTTCGCTGATTTCGTAGTAATGGATAAGACTGTTATCTTTAACCGTTTCCGCTAAACCGCTAAAGTGCATCTGCCAGCGCAGCAAATCAGCGCCCACAGCCGTTTCTCCCTTAGGGCTGTACACATTTACCGTAAATTGCCTCTGAAAGGAGGGAGCAAAAAAAGGCAAGCCTAAAATATGATCCCAATGCAAATGAGAGATTACAATATGAATGCGTTTAGGCGGGTTAGGCCTTTGGACAATATTCTGCCCTAAAGGGAACAGACCGGAGCCTGCGTCAAAGATAATCAAATCACCGCTTTGGCCTTTAACTTCAACACAAGAAGTATTGCCTCCGTATGCCCCAACCTCTTGGGCTGAGACAGGCACAGAACCGCGTGCCCCCCAAACGCGCACACGCATGACGTTAGCCCTGCATAAACGGCGGGCGTTCCAGCAACATACGCAGTTCAATCTCGCGCTTTTCCACCTGTTTGCGCTCGGCTTCAATCTGTTTTTGCAAACGGTAGCAGACAGCTTTAGCAGCTGCTATCTGCTTCTCCAAATCCGCATTGCCGTCCAGTTCGTTTTCCTCTACCATGTCACCCACGCGATCTACCCAAGCCTGAATGACATCTTCACCCACGCCGTATTCCAAGGCCAAAGCGCGCACAGGTTCTCCGCTGATAGCGCGCACTGCGCATTTAATTTTTTGCTCGTCGTCGAGTTCCAATAAATGCAGAGTTGATTCAATTTTAGCTTCACGCTGTGTTCTGCTCATGATGTCCCTCACTATATTGTTTAATAATCCCTAACAAATCCGATTAATATTAAATACCAATTAATATTAATTAGCAAATATGATTTAGCAGTTTTCGCTATGGCTGCCTCCAGGATCCGAACACCACTCTGCCGGGCCTTCTTCATATAAGCTATGGCCTTCAGCATCAATGGCTACGATAACCGGAAAATCATCAACTCGAATGCGGCGCAGGGCCTCACAGCCCAATTCATCCCAGGCTAATACATCCAAGGCTGTTATACGCTGGGCCAGCAAAGCTCCAGCACCGCCGATAGCCGCAAAATATACACATCCATAGCGTTTCATCGCTTCTACAACAGCGGAACTGCGGCTGCCCTTGCCAATCATGGCCCGCAAACCTTGTTCGATGAGGCGCGGCGCATATTTATCCATGCGCGCAGAAGTGGTAGGACCGGCACTGCCAACTACATGGCCAGGAGACGCAGGAGTAGGGCCTACATAGTATATAGCTTCTCCCGCCAGAGTACACGGCAGCTGCTCCCCGGCCTCCAGCAGTGCGCATAAGCGCTTGTGGGCCACA
Organism: bacterium; assembly: GCA_030535355.1. Taxonomy (GTDB): domain Bacteria; phylum Vulcanimicrobiota; class Xenobia; order Xenobiales; family Xenobiaceae; genus JAFSXO01. Next base: position 18,796 of record JAUNIO010000018.1, read on the forward strand.
TCGCGCCCTGTTAGCAGCTCCCCGCTCAAAAGAATTTGGTCACCCGCGCGCAGTGAGCGCACATCGTTTGCGGATAAAGGTAAATTCAGGCGCTTCTTCATAATTTACACCTCTAAAACAGCATGTCTAGCTACATGGCAGTTGAAATTAACCGCTACGGGCAGAGAAGCTATATGGCAGGGCGCATATTCAACATGCACAGCTAGAGCCGTAACCTTGCCGCCTAGTCCTTGGGGGCCTATGCCAGTCTTATTGATGAGTTCCAGCATTTCCCGCTCAAAGTCAGCATAACGCGAATCGGGATGCGGCTCACCCAACTGCCGCAGTAAAGCTTTTTTTGCCAAATACGGAGCTATTTCAAAATTGCCGCCCAAACCGATCCCCACCACCATTGGAGGGCAGGCGTTGCCGCCTGCTTTGCGCACCGTCTCGAGAACAAACTTCTCTACCCCGGCTCGGCCATCAGAAGGTTTGAGCATAGCCATAGCGCTCATATTCTCTGACCCCCCACCTTTGGCAGCCAAAGTTATGCGCAGAGCATCGCCGGGCACTAGGCGCACATGCACAATCGGAGGTGTATTGGTACCCGTGTTTTTCCGATCAAATAGAGGCTCACCAGCGATAGACATGCGCAGATAACCGCGTTTATAACCCAACGCTGTGCCCTTGCTGATAGCCTCATATAAATCACCTTGCAGGACCGCTTCATGGCCTAAGTCAACAAAGAAAACAGCGACACCAGTGTCCTGACAAATGGGCACACGCTCGCGCTTAGCCAACGCGGCATTTTCCAAAAGCACATCCAAAATTGCCGAACCAACAGGAGATTTTTCCTCTGTTTTGGCCTTCTGCAAGCCGCTCATAACATCTTCGGGCAGACAGGTAGCAGCCTGAATGCACATCTCAGCTATGCGCTCCACCAAAATTTCAGTATCAATTACTCTCATGAAAAAAGCTCCCTAAAAATGGTTAAACACTAATATCGTTTACTTATCGATCAGCCAACATGCGAACTATCTAACTCCAACTCAAGGATGTAAGGAGGGGATGCCGCTGCAGCAGAGTGGGGCAAATGACAGGGAAGCTAAAATCTGGTATAGTGCTCTCCAGCATGATCCAGGTCTGAATAATGGCCATCGTGCTCGCCTCCCAGCATGGGAGGCAGGCCTTCATGTTTCTCAACAGCTATCGGATCATCTCCCACTATACCGACTAGCAGATACCGCCCTATCATAGGATCGTATTTAAAATGCTTCAGAAGACGGAAATTTTCAATTTGGCTGGATCGTTTAACATGGCAGCGCTTGCCCGTGCAAATAAAAGGTTCGCCATCGAACAGCACATGGTCACCTTCGCCAGGAGTAATGCTAATATCGCTATCTATAACTTCTAGCACTTCTCTTTCCAATTGGTTTAAATCCCAATCGGGTTCTTCGTCAAAACCGACCACAAACCCGTGATGCACTTCGGAATGCAGATACTGTGGCTGATAATGGTATTTATCGCGCAGGATGCGTCCCATAATATCCTCAGCAGAATGAGCCATCAAGCGATATTTCAGGCTTTCAAAGGCCATTTTGCGCACACTGAATGGCGAAGGGCCAAACACCGTGGCGCGGTACACCCGCAGGTCCTCTCCTAAACCGAACAGAATCTGAGCGTTAAATCCCAAATGGCGGTAAAGCAGATCGAAATGCTCCACTATCACCCGGCGCTTGTTATTGACAATAGCTTTAACTGTGTCCACGATCTCGTGCATTTGGTGAAAAGCCATTTCATAGCGCATGTCAATATGAAAAGTATGTCCGCAAAACTGCGCGTCGGGATCAAAATCAAAAGCCGCTGAGGTGGGTTTATTAATCCCCTCATCGTCGTTGGTCAGCTCCAAACCGGGAAAGAGTCCCTTAATCAGGGTTGATTTTCCAGAGCCTTCAGAGCCGATTATACCGATTAAATAGTCATCTGGACGCAGGAACAGCTGGCCTATACGGGCAGCCAGCTGATACATGCGAGTCCGGCCGCGCGGGGCATGATAAACCGCGCGGACCAGCGGTGTTCTATCTTCAGATGCGCTCAGCATCAGCTAAATATCCAATTCAATGCCGAGCAGCGGAGCATGCTGCTGAGCACCATAAACGTCTGTGTCGCCAGGAGCGCCAGAGCGCACCGCCCTAGCCATGCCGATCTTAATGGCTTTGGCTGGTTCAAAATAGAGCAGCTTTTCAATGCGCTGAGGGTCGATCTTATAAGCGCGGGCTACCACCTCTGGATTTATGAGATTGCGGCGGCGCACCTCCTCAAAGACTTCTCTGTCGCGGAAAATAATATCCATAGTCAGCTTAAAAGGGCTGGAATTCTTACTGCGAATAACCTGGGCAACTTCGGGAAGAGTTTTCATAGCTGCAATCCTCACCTCTAATTATTAATTTCCACGACTTCGCTGCTGAACAGCTCGCTAGGATCATCTACTTCTAACAGATGATAGAGACAGAACTCGTAAGCCGCTCCCATAGGGATGTCCGAAGGCGAGAAAGGAAAAGCCAAATTGCCGGCGGTAGAGATGCGTCCCTCATAACCATAGTGCAGGAAAGTGGAACGGGTCAGCGAGCAAATCGTATTGGCGTGTTCCTGAGTGTCAGAGAGCACTTCCATGACAATACAGATCTCGTGTGGGGTCACGTTTTCCACGGTTTCCAACGTCCCCATAACCCCATTTTTGCCATAAATATGGAAGAAAACTTCACCCTGCATATCATCATGCAGCAGCAAATTGGTAACGCGATCCTTGACCTGCTGAGCTACTTTCTCTATGCTGGCAATGAGAATGGGATCGCGTGTTCCGGCAATTGAGCAGGTGCGGTAACCGACGCAGCGCGAACCCTCCAATTTAACGGCATACTTCGGGGTGGGAACAAACTGAGTTCCCCTAACCTCCACGCGCCCATCGCCCAGCTCTGTAAAGCTGACATTGGTCAGGTCCAAACTGCCGCCTGGGCCGGGCAAATGATAGGGATCGCTCTTCTCATAAAGCGTGTGTGCGGCTGTCGATTGCGCAGTGAACTGACGTTCAGGACTTAAGGCCTGCAATATGAAGGAATCCTCTTTGAGAATGCCCAAAGCGCAGTCAGATCCCGATCCAGGAGTAGCTGCGATAGCTGCACATTCCAAAATCTTACCCATATGCGTAGCTAAAGCGCGATCATACCCCTCTTCAATGGGACGGGCGGCAAAACAAACGGGATCGTAACAGCGCCCAGCCAAAATCACATCACACCCTGCCGCGATCATAGCGTGCAAAGGTTCAGGACCCATCTGAGCCACAACGTAAGGGCACTCGCGCACCTGTTCCGGAGTGGGAATAGGCTGATCATCCAAAGCTATCAGCTGGCCGTTATCAATGGCCTTCACTACAGCCTCTTTATCCACGTCAGCGTAAACGATGCCCATGCGGAAGCTGAGTTTTTCTTCAGCAGCTATCTCTTCGATAATCTGGCGGCACCATTCCACATGGGGACGCGCTCCCGAACCGCCTGCCGTACCAATTACAACGGGTATATGATTTTTAACGCCTTCGGTCAGCATATAGCGCAGGTCGCCCTTTACGCCGGTGCGATCGGTAAAGGACTTGCCTGCTCCCAGATAATAGGGGCCGGGGTCTGTGGAACCTGCATCAACCGCAATCAAATCGGGATGCTCGGCAATGCCGCGCATAAAAGATTCTTCGGGGAACCCATAACCTAAAATCGCGGTAGGAGAGAGAATCTTATACTCTTTAGCCATGGCAACAATTTCCTCACAACAACAAAAATCTAGGTATTTTAGCCAATTATCCCTTTTTGCGTTCCAGCAGCGCGATCGCCCGATTCATCTCATTGCGCACCACCATATAGCCTTCGTCAAAGCCCATGCCGGGCTTAGCCAGCAAGCGCTCCGAACGCACGCCTAAAGCGACATGCGTACAGGCCCGGGCCGAGATGTCGGTCTCATTGCAGGTGCCACCCTGATAAGCTTCCATGCCGTGCTCTTTGCAATACAGCACAGCTTCTGCAGTATTGTGCAGACTGCCTAAATCGGGGGTTTTAATCTGCACCATATGGCAGCATTTAGCATCGGTAAAGGCGACCACATCTTCGTAAGTATTGCACCATTCGTCAGCGACGATACGCACGCCGACCTGCTGACGTTCTAGCTCAGCGCGGAGCGCAGCCAAAGCCTCGATCTGAGCTTGGCGCTCACCCATGTCCATGGGGCCTTCGATGTACAGCTGGAATGGCCGGGCGGCCTTTTCTAAAGTTCCCAAATAAGCAGCCATTTCCCGGGCGTTATTGTCAAAGATTAAAGCAATGGTGCCATAACAGTCGATATGCAGACAAGGATGATAGGATTCTGCGGGCCGCAAAGTCTGAATGCGCTGAGACAGCCACTGCACGTAAGCGTACAAATCCTCGCCGTGGCGTCCCAGTTTGCCTTCTATAGCGTTGATCAAAGCGTGAGGCAGCACATCTGCGCCTTTGAGAATCATCTTGTCCACATTCATATAGCGATCATCGCCGGACTGTGCAAAGATAGGAATAGGCTCTGCAATCAGGGGCAGGCCATACTCAGCGGCTATAACTTCCACCATCTGACAGTGATGCGCTTTAGCCACAGCGTCGAGCAGCGCCTGCGACAGGCCATAGCGCACCGCCGTATGCAGACGTTTTCCCTCTACCTCGATGGCGTCAAACTCACGGGCCATCTCGCGGAATGTGCCGATCTCGCGGCCTTGCAGTTTTGGAGCGATATAGCGCTGCATAAAAGGAATGTAAGTTTCCGCTAAGAACAGCGGATCGCGCCCACCGGCACCGGAATACTGTACCGCTGCGCAGTCACCGACTGCGATCTGCCCATCTTCTAAAATCAGCATCACCGATACAGATTCACCAGCCTGACGCACCTGAGTAAAACCAGGCGTTACAGCATCTCCCACATAGACAAAACCATCGTGGCCCAAACCGCTTTTAATGGCCTTTTGGTCATCGAAGAAAAAACCGGTATTGCCTTTAGAAAAAATAACGTCTGCTATACGCATTGTATATGCCTCTTTTCGCCTAAAAATGAATGAGTATATAATTCTGAATTACCGCCCATTGTACTAAGAGCCAAACAGCAATCCGAAGCCTGCAAATTTAACGCGGACGCCCGACCAAACGCCCCTTGCTGACAGCGTAGATATCGTCGATCAGCATGTGATATGACGGTTTACGGTTTTCCGCAGCCGCGCGTTTTTCGATGAGCTTTAAATGATATGCCTTAACTCTATCCGATACCGGCACTTTCGCCCAGTCTAAAATGCGCACAGCTCCTTCATTGTCGCGGACTGGCATAATCTTGCCAGAATTGTAAATTGATGGGGCAAAGGGAACATCTAAAATACCGGACTGGAAAGCCCGCACCACGCCCTGGGCCAGATTGCCTTCACCCAACTCGATAACGCAATCTACGATGGTACGCGTTTCTTCCTTAATCAAGGCCACTTCTTCCTGCAAGCGGGCATCGTCGGTAAACTCCTGATCGCTGAGCATACTGACGATCTGCTTGGTCGCCCGAATACCCATGAGATTGGCTTCAGCCGTGGGGATACCGCTAGCCTCGTGAGGCGTTTTCACGATGACTTTAGTAGCCTTAGACAAGGCCGCCAAAGCACCGCCCCAAGTGATGACCGCAAAGGCTTTGGATTCTTCTTCGGGGAAGCCACCCATCCACTGGTGCAGCACGGTGGTCAGCGCGTAGTCGTTAAAGCCATTTTCCTGGAAAATTTCCTGAGCTAATTCGCGCAGCGCCTGCATAGCGGCCACGTCCTGAATTAAATTGCCCAGCTGTCCGTAACCCAAGGTCAGACAGTGTACCCCCTGCTCTAAGGCCAGAAGACCTTCGATGATGGCAACGGCATTGGAGATACAGGGAGGCACCAGAGAACCGGTCAGCGGGCCAAAAGGCTCGCGATTGATGCGCACGCCTTTAGCTTCATAATAGCCCACCAAACGATCAACATACTGCCAAGTATGCACCGAGAGTTCTAAGGGCACTTTTTTAGCATAGGGAATATTATACGATATGCCGCCACCTTCAAAAGAAGTGAAGCCAGCCGCCAAAGTTACTTCCGCTAATAAGCGGGCATCTGGGGTTCCGTGACGCACCTGCAGAGGTTTCTTGATGCTTTCCACAACGCGGCGGCAGCCAGATACTCCGTGGTTAACAGCCGGGAAACCGTTCAGCAGAGATCGGCCAGCTTCGCGCGAGCGCTCTAAACCTTTCTGTGCCTCTTCGTATTGATTGACACGCGTATAAGCATCGATGGTAGTGGGCAAAAGATCGGCATCATCCTGCAGTTTTTGCAGCAGAGCGATATGTTCATCAACCAAAGCGACTCCAGCCCTGGGCTGCACCAAGACCCGGCGATCAGCGGATGCCTTGCGCAGCGCTTCCGAAAAGCGGCGGCTGGGCGCGATACTTTTCTGATAAGCAATAGCCTCGTCTAAATCGACCTCAGCTCCAGTAGGCCAAGTTTGCAAGACTTCTTTGCGCTCAGCGAAAAATTCCTCTTCACCGATAGCCGTTTCCAAAACCTCTGTTGTCATGTTTGTCGCTCCTCGCATTATTTAAACGATGGAATTAATGGCTGTCAGCACAGCCCTGGGAGCCAGTTCTTCCACCAGGTTGCCTAACAAGGGGAAAATATACTGGACATCACGATAATAATCGATCTTCTGCGGCAGCAGAGAGACTTGCTCACCGTTCTGCAAAGCGCCTACTCTAACGGCACTGCTTCCGTCATAAGCAAACCGCTCAGCCCTGGACAGATAACCGCCGGAACCTATAAGCTTCGAAACACCTCTCAAATCCTTGCCCTGCTGAACAAACGCGTCGCCCATAGCTGTAAAAACGCGTTTTTGCGTACCAGCATGGCGCTGCAGAGCCAAATCAATACAGGTCTGAGCCAATATTTGATCGTAGTTTTTGCCCTGTTCATCTGTGGGAAGAAAAGAGGTGTCAGCGTCAATTTTGGCTATAAAATCCTGAAATGTTTTCTCCTGAGCGATCTGCTCGCTGACAAACTCCGCTGCCGAATGCGCGGAAACGCGCATTCCCAAATCGCCTTCTACTGTGCGCTTTACCAGAGGTTCCGGCAGCCCGCGGTAAACGACACGCTCTGCTCCGCGTTCGTCACGGGCATAAGAATAAATGTCGGTAGTCGCCCCACCCAAATCGACCAGGACAAACTCGCCAAACTCTGGGGCATATTTAGAAATGGCTTCAACTAGGCTGAGAACGGCATAAGGAGTGGGATGAGGAGCGCGGCCTACTTCATTTACGATGACATCCAGCCCCTTGCCTTTAACGATGCGCTGCAGAAAAACTTCGCGAATGTTTTCTCGGGCATTTTGAGGGTTAATTTCATCGACTTCGGGCATGATATTTTCAGCCACCCGCACAGAAAAACCCGCTTCAGTCAATTCATCGGGAATTTCTTCGGCCAAGACTTCATTGCCAGCAAAAACCACTGTAGCATGCTGGCGCAGATAATCACTGCGCAGCAGCTGTTTGGCGTTATGGCGCAAATAAGATTCATTGCCTCCGTTCGTTCCCCCAGCCAGGAGCACGACATCCGGCCTGCTCTCTTCTAAACTGCGCAAATCCCTAGAAGTTAACTTATAAGCGGAAAACCCCACCACTTTTCCGCCAGCAGAAAGCGCGGTGAGCTTGGCCGTTTTTAAGGTGAGCTCGGGGACAATGCCTAAAGCGTATATGGCCAGCCCACCTTTTGCTGACGAAGAAAAAAACACTTCGGGAACAGATACTGCTCCGGTAGGCACCGATTTGCGCAGTTTAGCTGCCACACTCTCATATCCGCTGGGCAAATGTTCTACCGTCGTCGGAGTCACAGCAGCAGCCAACAATTCCAAAGGAGCTGCAGTATGCTCATCATAACCGAATAAAGCGCCTTTGGTATAAGTTGAACCTATGTCAATAGATATTGCATAAGCCACTGATTATTTCTCGTTTCCCGCACCAAAACGTTCGCGAATATCGTTATGCAGACTCTGAGCCGCTTCTATCAAATCACAATCGGGATGGAATACGCGATCATACCCCATGGCTTTAAATTTTCTCTCAGTTTCCGCGTGGTCGGCTTTGCCGATCACCAAATTGCCACCGACATATAAGATTATGTCTTCAAGCCCCCGCTCTATACAGCGTTCGCGCAGTCCCTCACAGTCCAGTTCACCCTGGCCGTACAGAGAAGACACTAAAATAGCCTGAGCATTGGTTTCAATGGCCGCATCTATAAACTCATCCTGAGAAACCATAACTCCCAAATTGACGACCTTAAAACCCTGTTCATCAAAGACGCGCTCTAAAATCTTGTTGCCTACAGCGTGGCAGTCCGCTCCGACCACGCCCAGCACTATAGTTTCTTTCTTTTCATCCGCCATCGCTCTACCATGCCTAATAAAGGAAAAAATATCACTTAAACTACGACAATCGGTAAATTGTTCCCTCTGCTATGCAACAGGATTCTTATTAGGTCTAATCAATTATAGAGCTATGGAAAACCATCTTGCCCACCAGTCAGCAGAACCAAAAACATCTCTCTCTGCTGCCCAAACTGACGGTTCAGCTACGCCAGATTCCCCAGAAAAAAGCCAAAAAAAGTTTACCCCTTTGCAGTACGCTTTAATGTCAGCCTTTGTCTATCCAGGTACAGGCCAGCTAGCGAGGCGGCAAAAGCGCAAAGGCTGGCTGATCATCGCTTTTTTTTCTATATTCCTCATCTGGTGGCTAATTTGGCTTGCTCTAGGAATTATTAATCTATACGGAGATATTTTCTCCGCAGCATCAAGCGCAGACAGTATGGAAGTGGGAGCTTCCTACCTAAAGCTTTCCTTAATTCCCGGGGCCGCCGTCTTAGCTATATTTGTTTATTCAATATACGATGCCTATATAGGTGCCTAAGGCCTATATAAAGTCTATAGTAACCTATTATTTGCGAGGATTTCGATATATGCCCGAAGAGACCAGTTCCAGCCATCCATTTCCCTGCCATGGCTACGCAGTTCACAGCGCTTCCGAGCCGTTGGCGCCTTTCGATTTTGAGCGCCGCGCTTTAGGCCCGCACGACGTTCTCATAGCGATTGAGTATTGCGGTGTCTGCCACTCCGATATACACCAGGCCCACAACGACTGGGGCAACGCCCGTTACCCCATGGTTCCTGGACATGAGATTATTGGAACTGTCAAAGCCATTGGCGAACTGGTAAGCCGGCACCCAGTGGGCAGCCGCGTCGGCGTAGGCTGCATGGTCAACTCCTGCCGGGCTTGCGCCAACTGTCTGGCCAGGGAAGAGCAATTTTGCCTAAAGCATACAGTTATGACCTACAACGACGTAGAAGCGGACATGAAGACCCCTACTTACGGAGGTTATTCGGACTGCATCGCCGTTAACGAAGATTTTGTTTTGAGAATACCAGAAAGCCTAGATCCCGCTTCCGCCGCCCCTCTGCTCTGTGCTGGAATAACCACCTATTCGCCACTGCGCCATTGGAAAATAGGCCCGGGACACAAACTGGCCATTGCCGGCTTTGGAGGCTTGGGACATATCGGCGTTAAAATAGCTCACTCTATGGGAATAGAAGTGACCGTACTGTCAACTTCCCCTGAAAAAGAAGAAGATGCCCGGACTATGGGAGCCCAGCATTTTGTGAACACGAACGATCCTTTGGCCTTGCCCACTCTGCACGATTCCTTTGACGTCATCGTTAACACCATGCCCGTCAATTACAGTCTCGATCTGTATCTCAATGCGCTCAAAGCAAACGGAGTGCTGATCAGCGTAGGCATGCCTACCCAGTTTTTCTCCCTGCATCCCTTCAGCCTGCAGATGAAACGGCGTTCGCTGTGCGGTTCCTTCATGGGCGGAATAGCCGAAACTCAAGAAATGCTGGATTACTGCGGAACCCATAATATCGCCGCCTCTGTAGAACTGATTAAACCAGACGAAATTAATCAGGCCTGGGAAAATGTCAGCGCTAAAAAAGCGCGTTACCGCTACGTTATCGACTTTACCAAAGATAGCCAGTAACTAGCTCAATCATCCTGCTGGCCGCCCATCCTGGCAGTCAGCAGACTCGTCCCTTTAGGCACGGCCACCAGCCAATAGCGTTCCCCATTATAGCGCAGAGGACGCATCACCGCTGGATGGCCGTTTATTTTTACAGCGCAGCTAGCTCCGTGCAGCAGAATGGCCATCCCGTCGGCTGGCGCGCTCAGCTCTGCCTCCAACATACCATCGTTTAATCTGCTCTGCAGCAGCGCCCGGCTGAGGTTCTTCCTGAATTGCCAATAATCGTCAAAGTTGACCAGCCAATGGCGTCTTTGCGCAGCTGCAGAGGCCAGCAGTCTAAGATAGTTAGCACTGCCAGAATCAGCGGATGTGATATGAGTCTGCCAGAGAGGAACCAAAGCTTGATGATAAGAGATCGCGCTCTGCTTCAGCAACTCTTCTATATAAGCGACATGCTCCTTATTTAAGTCAGCCCGGCAGACAAAAGGCCATTCCCAGACCCCTAAAGGCCAGCCGTTGCGGTCTAAGGCCTGAAAAGGCAGGCCTGTGCCAAAAAAATAACCCCGCCCGCAGTTCGGTCCATAACTGCTGTCCAAGCCTATCCCCGCCGCCGCCATATAGCGAAAGGGTTTAGCATAATATTTTCCCCATTCCAAATTATAAATACGGCTAAACTGCGCTGGCAGATCTGCAGGAACGGCAGCTGCTGCTTGCTGCCGCAAAGAGATATAGGGCCGAAAACGCTTCCAAAGCAGCCCTCTAGCAATATGAGATGCAAAACGTTGGCTGGCTTTATCGCCAGATGAATTCACACCTGCCTGCCGAATGGACAGTCCAGGTTCAGAGGCACTGCGCTCAGCGCTGAAGACTGTATAAGGCAAACGGCCTGCGTCTTCCAAACGGGAAAGTTCACGCGCAGAGCACTTATCCCAACTTACTTCATTATGGGTCAGCGCTAAAACACCATCATAAGCATAAGGAAACCGCCACCAGCGCGGCCACAGCTGCAAGGCAGCGTCTAAATATCCAGCCAGCCAATCTTCCAGCATATCGGCAAATGGAAAATCGTTATTCATCATGTCACGGCTGAGCGCCAAATCCTGGCTCTCCACAAGCGCGGGAATAGCCCCATTAATCTCCCGTACCCGCCAGCCTTGTGAAGGTGCCCCCTGCTGCATAGCCTGCAAATGCATTCCCCAATCGAAAGCCATGGTCACGATCCAGCCGCGGCCGCAGGGTCTCTGCCACAGAGCGGGCTGGTCTCTGATAATGCCTAAACCTTTGGTCCCTTCATCTAAAAGCTTAGTCGCATGTACGAAACTGAAAACAGGGGATTTGGCTAATTCAGATTCAGCATGACGCATTTGTCCGTGCGGCGCACTGGGCAGATTTTCCCAAGCAAGCACTCTGCCCCGAGAAGCGCCTCCACTGGCATTAAATGTATCGTCTTCTAAAATACCTCCGCTTAGAGCCCGCCAAGCTGACCGAGGAGTTTCCAGCAGAACGCATCCGCCAGTCTCCGCAGTGCGGCGCAATTTAACGAGCATACTGAGGCTGGGGATATTTTGGCATGCGCTGGATGATATGATAATCAAACGCCTATCTGTGCACGGCTCATCAGCAAATTGCTGCCAATCGACGATCGCATAACTGCCTCCGGCTTCCTGTTCCAGAAAGTTAACCCAGGCATAGCTCCAATTTACGGTTTCGAAGTGTTCAGAATGCCCCGTTCTGGCGATGAAGGCATTATCAACAACCAAGAGCACATCCCCGGGCTGACTGCGCAGAAACGGCTGTCCCTGAAGTTCCGGCTGACCTGGGGCAGTAGGACATATACTGGCCAAGATCGTCCACCAAAAGCGCAGCCGAGATACGTTTAAAACTGTGAACAGGATCGTGACCGCTAACGTCAAGAGCAGAGATACTCTGAGCAGACGGTACATCAGAACGCTCTTTGTTTTAGACACGCTTTTTGTTTTGGAATTGGGGGCTGCGGTTCCTGCCTGATTCGCGCTGAGACATCTCGCACGCGCTATCCTTCCAAAGTGCGGAGTATGCACAAAAAAAAGCGGACCGCTTTCGCGATCCGCTTGGTGGGTTGTGCGGGGCTCGAACCCGCGGCCCCCTGATTAAAAGTCAGATGCTCTTCCACTGAGCTAACAACCCAAAACAATCGCCAGATAATCTGGCGAAACATGGGGTGGATAATGGGACTTGAACCCATGACCTCCGGTTCCACAGACCGGCGCTCTAACCAACTGAGCTACACCCACCATATAAAATTTTGGTACGCCCAGCAGGAATCGAACCTGCGACCCACTGCTTAGAAGGCAGTTGCTCTATCCCCTGAGCTATGGGCGCAACCTACGAACTTACTACTGGTCGGAGCGGCCGGATTTGAACCGGCGACCCCTTGCTCCCAAAGCAAGTGCGCTACCAGACTGCGCTACGCTCCGTAGCGTCCCTTCCAGGCGCGACCTAGTATAAGCGTTTATGGCTAAAACGTCAAGGGGGTAAGCAAAAATTCTTCTAAACATTTTTCTCTTACAGTTTAACAGCAGTCGATTGTAAGCGCCAAACCTATATTTGACGCTTACCTATGTTTGCTTAACTAAATAACATTTGGAATGTTAGGCATAGCGCTTAATGTTTGCCAATGCTTTTATAATTCGTGCAGCGCTTTTTTAGCGCCTTCGTGGCCTTGCCCAGCAGCTTGGCGATACCATTCTCTGGCTCTCTGCTTATCTTTCTTAACGCCTATGCCATGCTGATAGCAAAGGGCCAAATCATGCTGGGCCTCCGCTACCCCATGCTCTGCAGCACTTTTGAGAAGACTAACCGCCTTTTTGATATTCTGCTCTACACCTTGGCCCTTCAAATAGCAAATACCTAGACAATACTCCGCACCGCGCTGCTGATGTTCAGCAGCTTTGGTAAACCAAGACACCGCTTCTGTTAAATTTTTACTAGTGCCCTCGCCTTCATAATAGCACAGGCCAGTTAAGTACTGGCTGTCCGCATTTCCCTGTTCAGCTGCTTTGGTAAGCCAGTGGAGACCCTGCTTAGGATTTTTTTCCACATTTTGGCCCGTTAAATAACAAACCCCTAGGTAATGCTGAGCATCGACATTGCCGCGTTCCGCGGCTTTGGTAATCCAGTGAATGTTAGCCTTTTGCTCTCCGCCCGTGTAAGCTCTCAGCCCCAAGCACATTACCAGAACAGCAAACAGCATAAAAATCACCACATAATCTTTTTTCACTTTCAGCCCCCCTGAACAATCCAATGTCATTGTTAGTATTATGCGAACAAGTTATAGCTGCCACCATCTTCCGCGCCAGCGCTCGTGGCGCACCGCTCAAATGCGCCGTTCGCGAAACTGGCAGCTAAGTTTCCATAAGTATTAGCCGCAAGCCATCTAACCGAGGCTTAGCCTGCTGAAGTGCCCGCAATACAGCCTCTTTTTTAGAGGCAGCCTGGGCAATTTCGGCAGCGCTGACCATATCGTTAACTTTACTCAGCTCCTGCAGGCGCACATATTCTTCCTGCAGCTGCCGCTCCGCCCGCGCCGCAATTTCAGTTTCGGATTCATTGAGTTTCTCCTGAGCCTGCTTGGCCGCAGATTCCACCAAACGATCCAAACGAGAACTAAGCTTTGAGAGCAGCATATTGAGCAGATCGCCGCCCATCTCTTTCATCTTGTGCACATCGGCAATTTCACCGCCATAGGGGTGTCCGTTGATATCCACAGTTATGAGCACAGTCTGAGGAGGCAGGTAACGATACAGTTCCAGATTAACTGGGCCGATAGCTTCCAAAACATACAGGCACTGCACCAGCAAACCAGCTTTAGGAGCTCCCTGCCAGCGCAAGGCTGACGCACAGCCAGACGCCCCGTCCAGCAGAGCTGAGATAGCGCTCAGAACCAGAGGATGATCGGGGGTTAGATAATCTACATCTTCGTATGTTACCGCCACATTGCGAGCAAAAGTTACGGCCATAGCAGAACGCCAGCCGCTGAGCAAATCGAGCTGCTGAGTCAAAGCGGCCTGCAAAGCTAAGACTCCAGGGCGCCGCGTCTCGGAAGCATAAACGCCAAAGACCTCCAGCAGCCTAGTTGTAAATTGCTGTAATTGGCATTGGGCTTCCGCTTCTAGGACTTCCCTATGCAAAGCCGCTCCCGCCTCTTCATTGTAGGAATTCAGGTCCAGCAAATAATCGACATTCTTTTGAGCCGCAGCCTGATAGCGTTCCAGCAGCTTCTGCGATTTTGCCAGCATTTCCTCAAAATCATCGTCGTTAAGGCTGCTGCGCAAATCCACCTGAGCGATAATCTCGCTGGCATTCTCCACAGGGCCTGCAAAAGAGCCCATGCCCTGATGCCAGCGCAGCAGATATTCTACAGGCGTTCCCTGAAGGTAAAGAACATAAACATCGACAATATGCTGCTGTCCTATACGATCCAGCCGCCCTATGCGCTGTTCAATAATATCAGGCTGAATGGGAACATCCCAAAATATCAAGTTGTGGGCGAACTGGAAATTACGGCCCTCACTGCCGATTTCACTGCACAGAAGCAGCTGAGCTCCGTCTTGCGCGGAGAACCATACAGCCTGACGGTCGCGTTCCACAAGGGAAAGCTCCTCATAAAAAACAGCGCTGTCGATATTCCAATTATGGCGTAATTGATTGTGCAGAGCTACTACCACATCGGATTTGCTGCTAATAACTACGGCCTTTTCTTGAGGATGACGCTTTAAGAAACCAATAATCCACTCTAAACGCGGGTCGATGACTTTTTTATCGGCACTCTTCTGCAATTTCAGCGGCACAAATTCAATATGCCGTCCCGGGAAAAGCTTTTGCAAACGCTGGCGCCGATTGCGGAAGATCACCCGTCCTGGTCCATGGCGGTCAATAAGCGCATCGATGAGCTCCCCATAGGCTGAAATTTCACCTGCGCGAAATCTTTCCGCTATATCATGTATGCCCTGATCCTGTGGGAACATTCCCAACAGCTGCTCCAGCAGCGGGCCATGTACTTCCTCATCGTAAGTAGAGCCAGCATCGTGCAAGGCTTTGGCCGTTTCAGAAACAGCATGTAATGCCAAACGCTGAGCTTCATAAGCAGAGAAATCCTTATAGCGCTGAGGATCTACCAATTTTAGCAGCGTAAATTCGCTCTGCGCCCCGTTGCGGGCCGGGGTGCCAGTCAAGAGAAGCAAACCATTGCTGCGCTCAGCCAGCTGAGAAGCGACTTGGTGAGCGAACTGACCCTCGCGCAAGTGATGAGCTTCATCGATGATGACCAAATCCCATTCACACTGGCAGGCTTCTTTATACAATCCAGTTTTCAGCGCTCCCCAAGTGGTTAAACACCGCGAGTTATAGTGAAACGGCCCATTGTCAGCCATAGCATCTTTAGCTATCAGCCGGAAAAGTTCGTTAAAACGGCGGGCCATCTCCGCCAGCCACTGATGTACCAGACTGTCAGGGACCACTATGAGCACGCGGTCAGCCCGGCCCAGGGAACGCAAAGCGTTAAAAATCATGCCCGCTTCTATCGTCTTGCCTAGACCGACCTGGTCGGCTAATAGCACCCGAGGGAAAGCCAAGCGGGAAACGCGATGGGCCACATATAGCTGATGGTCCAATAACCCCACCCGCGAGCCGCATAATCCCCGGATATTGCCTCCAAGCATAACAGCGCGAATTTTCCAGGCAGCTATATGCAGTTCGAGTTCATCGCGCACCCCTAAATTTTGCGCACGCAAACGATCAACCGCGCCGCCCAAAGGAATCTTATGTTCCAGCTGGGTTTCGCAGATTTCCTGACCCTGTCCCTGATAATACAAGAGGCCATCCTCTTCGCGCACACTTTCAACCCGGAATTTTTCACCGTCCTGACTTTGAGCAAGCTGACCGACATGGAGAACCGCTCGTCGCAGCGGGGCGGTATTCAGCCTATAGCGCCGATTCTGTCCCACTGCCGCAAAACGTATCTCCGCTATTCCGCTGTCGTCAATGGCCATGACTTCGCCCAGCCCTAACCCCAGCTCCGCTTCACAAACAACTCTCTGACCAACCTGCAACGGCATATTTACTCCAACAATTTCGCTTCCGCTAACTCCGTTTAATTGCCTTTGACTTATATAATAAGCTAAGATTTAAGCTAAACGGTACGGCTATTTTAAATGATAAGCGCCAAACTTGAGTTCGACGCTTATAAAAACAAATTAGAACAGTTAAACTACTAAATTAATAATCCGGTTCCTTCTCCAAACTAGAGTAAAAATACGCAGCACTAGTTACTGGCCATCACCCGGCATTTCTGCCTTCTCAGCACAGTTTGCGTCAGCACTGACCGCACAGCTGCAGGCTTCAGGCAAACGCGCCACCTTAAGCAGAATGAGAGCCAAAAGCAGAAAGCAGCTCACTCCCAGCATATTGTAACCGCCCGGTCCCAGCATCTGCTCAAGGCTCTGCTGCCAGCTCAAGCTTTCGATAAGCAGCCCAAGGCGCTCGTTGGCCATTAGCAAAGCCACTACGACTCCAGCCAGTGAACCACCCGCTATTAGGCCCGTAGCAAAGAGGTTGCCGTTGCCCAAATCAGCATTATAATTCTTTTTCTCTTCCTCACTGCGGCTTTGATCGAAAAGCCAACGCACAACACCCCCGATAAAAATAGGCAAAGTCGTGGAAATGGGCAGGTACACGCCTATGGCAAATGGCAAAGTCATAATAGAGCAAAGTTCAGAGGTCACAGCCAAAAACACACCCACCATAACGTATTGCCAATCGAGATTAAAAGCCAGCAAACCGCGGACCAGCGTGGCCATTAGCGTACCTTGTGGCGCCGGAAACACAGTGCTGCCGATCGCGTGGGTGACCCCTTGCGCCGCTAAAGCCGCTGTTGGTTTATCCAAAGCGTTCATAGTCCACGCTGAAGCCGCGGCTGCGCTAATAACTCCAATAATGCAGGCGATCTGCATATAACGCGGTGTTCCCCCCACTAAATGACCGACTTTTAGTCCTTGTATGAACACTCCGGCACTGGCCACGATCAAGCTAATCATGCCGCCGATAGCAAGGGCCAAAGGCTCAAAAACCATACCCGTCCAGCGGAAAGCAATGAAAACCAAACAGGTCCCCATCAGTGTCGCTATGGTCATCCCCGATACAGGGCTAGAGCTGGAGCCTATCAGCCCCACGATACGGCAAGAGACGGTAGTAAAGAAAAAGCCAAAGCCCATCACCAACACTGCGGCCATAAACTTATGGATAAAAGCATCCCCTGGCAAAAGCGGCAAAGTGCAGATTATCGCCGCTAAAAGAATACAGCCGGCTAAAATAGAGCTTAAGGAAATATCTCTCTCCGTACGCTTGGTCTCAGGGCCATTATCCTGCCTGGTTACGGTTTTTCCAAAACTGCCTTTCAGAGAAGAAAAGATAACCGGCAAAGTGCGAAATAGAGTAAAAAATCCTCCGCAGGCTACCGCTCCGGCCCCGATCTGGCGCACATAAGCCTTATAAAAGGCCAAAGGCACATTGGCAAAAGTCTGCGCGGCCGGGTCCCAGCCGCCAGGGCCTCCCGCAGTCTGCAAGTCCGGGAGTTCCCCCAATTTTACCAGCTGCTGGGCGACAGTCTCCAAAGGCACCAGAGTCGCCAGCAAAGGAATCAGCGCCAGCCAAGCCAGCACACTGCCTGCAACCATCAGCCCGCCAGCTTTAGGTCCGATCACGTAGCCGATGCCCAAATATTCTGGGGTGATCTCTCCGTCTACTGTGGCTGACGGAAGGTATTTATTGCGATAATCGGTGACATAGCCGGGAACCCCAGCGATCACTCCCAAGACTTTTTGTAAAAAAGCGTAAATAAAGGAGACCAGTACCCCCCAGTAAGCAAAGCGGGCAAAGCTGCCTCCCTTGGCTCCAGCAATCAGAACCGAAGCAGCAGCAGTGCCTTCGGGGAAGGGCAACTCATTATGTTCCTGCACGCACAGATTTTGCCGCAGAGGGATCATCAGCAGCGTTCCCAGCAAACCGCCGATTAATGCCATGGCGAACAGGGAGCCAAAGGACATAAAAGGAGCACCGCAGCTGTCACCACTGGCTCCGCTGCTCAAAAAGAGCAGACCGGGCAAAGCGAAGACCATTCCAGAAGCGACAGCTTCACCGGCAGATCCAGCCATTTGAACAAGATTATTCTCTAAAATAGTCGTTTTAAGAAAACGCTGGCCTAAAGATATAGCCAAAACCGAGATCGGGATAGCCGCCGCTACTGTCAAGCCAGCTTTGAGGGCCAAATAGACAGATGATACCCCGAAAAGAACACCGCACAGAGCTCCTATAACAACAGCTCTAACCGTAAATTCAGGCACATGGTCCTGGGGAGCAATAAAAGGGACAGCAGCGGAATCGCGCATTGAGAATATCGACCCTCCCTTAGCTTACGAATATCATTTAGTTACTGATCAGCTAACCTGCGAAATATTTGACTCCCCCTAAAGATTCTTTATTATTTATGGATTCTTTATTATTTATGCCCCTCCTAGCGAAAAATAACCTTAGCACCCGAATTATTTCGCAGCCAATATCATATATTTGCGCTTTAGCAATATGCTGCTAAATACCAGGCCAATCTATTATACTTTTGTTAGCGATCAGCTAACCTACAAACTATCGAACTCTCTCTAATTACCCTAATCTCCCCAATAATACAATAAAGAATTTGCCAGGCTCTCAAACAGCCGCCGCGGGTTATGTTTTTTCCTAACAAGCCTCTGGTCAGAAGCCTCTGATCATCTCTCAGCAGCACGTTAGCACCTGCGATTATGCCCGTTCAACAGCCAAGTCACTGGAAGGCCTCAAAACAAAGGGACAAAGACTGGTAAAGAGAAGTTTTATTTTTATGTATGGGGATAGAAACAACTATGACACATTAGTTAACCCGCGTCTGCCTGGACTAATCATCGCGCTTACCCTATTATTGGGGCTGACCGCCTGCCAATCCCAGCGCCTGACGCTGACCTGCCAGCCTCCCGAGGTGGTAGCTGCCTCGCCGTCCGCAAACGCTGCTCAGGGACCGTCTCGCATAGTTTCCTTAGTTCCCAGCCTAACCGAAACCGTCTGCGATCTTGGCCTGGCAGCCCAGCTGCAGGGAATAACCGCCAATGACGACTATCCCCCCGATATTCTTGGGCTTCCCAAGGTAGGCGATATGAATCCCGACTATGAATTTATCGTTGCCTTGCATCCCGATGCCGTTTTGACCGATACCACCATTACGAATGAGCATATCCGCAGCCGTTTGAAATCCTTGGGGCTGCCCGTAATCGAGACTCATATCGAATATTTGCGCGATCTGCCTCATGAATTGCCCCATTTAGGAGAAGCTCTGCGCTGTTCCGCGCAAGCCCAAACATTAACGAACGAGATTCAGACAGCTATTGCTACGGCTAAAAAAAGAGCTGATGCCCTGCCCCGCCGTCCCCGAGTATATATTGACGTGTATAATAACCCGCTTTTAACAGCGGGAAAGCCAAGTCTGCTCCATGAACTTTTAGAAATTGCCGGCGGCGAAAATGTCTATGCAGACATAGACAAAGCTTATCCCAACATATCCGCCGAAGATTTGCTCATACGCCAGCCCGATATTATGCTTCTAACCAGCCTGTCAGCAGCCGAGGTCAAAAAACATCCACAGCTGTCGAAAATCCAGGCCGTACAGCAGGGAAATATCCTGGAAATGCCATCAAGCCTAATGCAGCGCCCTACTAAACGCAGCCTACAAAGCATCGAGATTATGCAGAATTATTTTGAAGAGTGGGCCAAGAAGGGAAGTAGTCTCCAATGATGCGAAAATTATCTATCGGCCAGCGCCTGATAATTTTCGGGACCTTGGCTTTAATCGCACTAATAGTTTCCAGCTCTTTAGGCCTAATGATTGGCTCAGTCGAGGTTCCCCTGGCTGAACTATGGAATCTCATCCAGGGCAGCGGTCCTGTCAGCGATACGACGCGCACTATCGTCATGGGACTGCGCGGTCCCCGAGTCCTTTTAGGCATGCTGGTCGGGGCCAGTCTGTCCTTAGCGGGCTGCGGTTTTCAGGGCATTATGCGCAACCCTCTCGCCGATCCTTACATTGTCGGCACGTCTGCCGGCGCATCGCTGGGAGCGACCCTAGCCATCGTCCTACGCCTCCCCTCCCCCGCCGAATGGATTTCCCCAGTTCCCGCATTTGCTTTTTTAGGGGCGTTAGGGGCTATGCTCATCGTTTACCAGCTCTCCAAAGTCGGAAGCAGCGTACCGATGGAAACCTTCCTTCTGGCTGGGGTCGTCGTGGGGTCATTTGCCGGGGCTATGGTAAGCTTTTTAATGACGTTAGCTGAACGCGATCTGCACAGCGTGGTCACCTGGCTGATGGGTTCGCTCAGCCAAGCCGATATACATATGGTATATCTCGTTCTGCCCTACATGGCCATAGGCGGAATAGCTATGATTATCCTAGCCCCAGCGCTCAATATCATTTCCATGGGAGAAGAAAGCGCCTCCAGCCTGGGACTAAACGTGGAAAGGCTGAAAATCAGCGTCATTGCCATCGCTTCCCTGATTACGGCGGCAGCGGTAGCTGCCTCTGGGCTAATCGGCTTTTTAGGGCTGTTCATTCCCCACATTGTGCGCATGATCGTCGGCCCGGATCACCGCCTGCTTCTGCCCATTTCCGCTCTAGGAGGTGCCGCCTTTTTAGTGCTGGCCGATCTCCTGGCCCGCACCATGTTTGCTCCCCGGGAACTGCCTGTAGGCGTACTCACCGCCCTAATTGGCGCTCCTTTCTTCTTTTGGCTCCTCCATGGACGCCGTAAACTTTCATAATGCCTGCATCATCCTCTTTATCATCACCTTTAGTGCTCAGCATTAAAAACGTAGATTTCCGCTATTCCTCCCAGGGACCGCTTATATTCCACGATGTAAGCGCAGAACTGCAGCCGGGACAGTTTATTGGGCTGCTTGGTCCCAACGGTACCGGCAAATCAACTTTTCTACGCCTGCTGGCAGGCCTGCGCTCGCCCAGCAGCGGTAGCGTCTGCTTAAATGAGAAGCCGCTTTCAGAATTCGCTAAAGCGGATTTAGCTAAGCATATCGCCTTTGTGCCCCAAGATGTGCGCATGTGGCTGCCTTTCAGCTGCCGCGAAGTAGTGGCCATGGGACGTTTTGCCCATAAAAAAGGGTTAAGCCTTTTCGAATCCAGCGCCGGGGATCAAATCGTTGAACGCTGCTTAGCCGAAACACAGGTAAGTCATCTAGCCGATCGCCTAGTGAACGAAATATCCGGCGGAGAAGCTCAGCGCGTGCGCATTGCTCAGGCGCTAGCCCAAGAAACGCAAATTTTGATCCTTGACGAGCCTACATCGCATTTAGACATTAAACATCAGATCAGCATCATGGAACTGGCAGTACGGCTGCGTCAAAAAGGCATGACGGTTATTGCCGCCCTGCACGATCTGGATATGGCTGCGCTTTACTGCGACCGTCTATTGGTGCTCAGCGAGCACAGGCTAAAACACAACGGCTCCCCTGAGCAAGTGCTCAGCCGGGAAACCATCAAGGACGTTTTCGGCGTCAGCGCCGTAATCGGCCGCAACGAAAAAGGTGAATTGCGAGTTTCTCTTTGCCGCAATGACTCGGAATGATTTTCACTACAAACACATTAAACCAATAAACCAAAAATAGGGTGTAAAAATGCAATTAAAAAAATTATCTGCACTGCTCATTATATCGTACTGCTGTTTTGTCGGGGCCAGCACTGCCGCCTGGGCCGTCAGCGAAAAGCAAGAAGTTGAGATCGGTAAGCAGGGCGCGGCTAGAGCCGTGCAAAAATACGGCATAGTCAAAGATAAGTCCATGCTGCTGCGCGCCAAAAAATTAGGAAAACGACTGGCAGCCAATGCTCAGCGTAAGAATATAAAATACCAATTCAGCGTGCTCAACTGCAAAGAAGTTAATGCTATGGCATTCCCGGGCGGATATATATTCTTTACTAAAGGCATAATCAAACTGATGGACGATGAACTTTTAGCCTTTGTAGCCGGCCACGAAATTTCTCATGTAGAACATCGCGATTCGGTCAAAGCCATTGAAAGCGCACAAAGAAGAATGGTCGGCATAGCTCTCTTGCAGCGATTTGTAAAAGGCGCAGACTCTGACCTAAGCCGCTCCATCATGGGCATGACCAACGCTGTGGTCAGCAACCGCTACAGCCAAAGCGCAGAATTCGCAGCCGACAAGAATGGAATATTTCTAATGGCCGCTGCCGGGTACAATCCCTACAAATCGGTAGATGCGCTAAAGGCATTGCAAAAGCTGGGCGGCAAAGATATGCCAGGCTTCCTTAATTCATTTCTCAGCACTCATCCTATCACCACCGATCGCATAGAAAGAGCAGAGGCCATTGCCCCTGAAGCAGCGGATATGTATCCCGATTCTATTCCTGAAACTTCCGAGAACGGCGACGAAGCAGGTATAGAGGAAGCCAATTCCATGGAACCGCAAGTGCAGCAAAGCGAGGACGTCAATCGGCAGAACTCTGATTTTTAAGTTCATAGAGGAATGTTGTATGCTCGGACCAACTGTAAACGCCGGGGGCACGGCATTTGCCCACACATCGGCAATGATTATCAAACCATGTTAAAACAGAAGGATCAAAGTCAGGACTATCAAGCGTCGTAACTATCAGAAAAATCCTGCGGCGGCGCATGACTTCGATTAAATAGTCGTTGGCCATAGCCGGTTCAAAAATATACCACGGAATCTTATCGGGGTTATACTTCTCTTGTTCAGGTATAAAATTATACTGTACATTATCTGCATCGTAGGCAAGGGCAAATGAATAAACGGGATAAGCCATATAAAGAGCGACGACATCTTCATCTCTTTTATTAGCATCAATAAAATCTACAGTGCTTTGCCAATTATCGATCCACATAAATCGACAAAATGGAAATGCCAAACAAATTAACAGCGATAACACCAAAAGGGATCTCTGCAAGAGCAAAGCTCTGTCTTGCCATCCAGCGCTTAACAGCATTAAAAAAGGCACAGTAAAAGGGACAAAATAACGCTCAGAATAAAAGTTAACATATCCCCAAAATACCCCAGCCGTCAAAACCGACATAGGGATAAATACCATAACCGCACAAAATGCTGCCGTCCAAGCACACCGTTTGCTAAGCCTGAATACCCCCCAAACAGCAATTCCCCATAACACAATTCCAAGCAAATATAGAAAAAAACGATAAGAAGAGTCAAACTGAAGATTATAAAAATAAGATAACAACCCGCTATCGCTGTTATCCAAATAATTGGTCAGCCTGCCGCAGTTAGTTAGATTGTGATCGCCCAATTTGAGGTTCAAAACACACAACGGCAACAAAGGCAGATTCGCCAAAGATTCCCAGCTGAAGACCCCGACACTATTGCCACTGGTACGGGAGAGCATACGCCAAACATACCAGCCTACCCCGGGAATAACAGATAAGACATAAATTGTTACAGTAGCCCACCGGGTTCCGCGAGGAATTTGAAATACAAAAAAACACGATAAAAAGACAATAACAATACCTAAAACATGTATGCTAGCCATCATCAGGCATACAGACAAATATAACCCCCACAAAATCCTGCCGGAACAATTAAGAAAAGAAAACGGCCGCCCGTCACGGCGGATGTCGCTAAGCCCCAGCCAAAACGCCAAGAACGATACAGTCAAAAGTCCATACGGACGTACCATAGAATCGTTAATGAAAAGTCTATATCCGCAGGCAGCCACAGCAGTCAGCAGCAAAGATTCGCGTTCCGTAAACCCCAAACGGAACAATCGATAAGATATTAAAATTCCAAAAGTGCCGGCCAGCACCATCGGCAGACGCAGCAAGAAAAAACAACGTGTAGTCCGCATTAAGGGCAGCAGCATAAAATGAAGCAAGGGCGTGTGATTGTCCCCAATCAATATCTGTATGATGTAATCACAGCTGCGCTGAGAAATATAGTAATTAAACGCTTCATCCGGATAAGCCGGCTGAAGCCAAGCTGCTGCCAATCGCACAGCCAAGCCAGCCAAAGTTATAACCAACAGCCAGCGCCAAGAAGTTTTAGTAATATCACCAGCAATTATTTGCTGAAAGCGTCCGTTATTAAGCATATATCAATCCAAGTTCACATATAAATAGTAAGCGTCAAACGGATAACAATCCGTGCTTAGACTGCATCGATAAATAATATAAACATGCTGCAGCCTAGATACGGCGATTAGCTTCAATATTTGCTTTTGTTTGGTACTCGTTTCCTGTGCTTTTAATGGCAAAAAATTTTCCGGCTAATTTTCAGCAGATTGGCTTAATTACCAATCAATAATGATGGTAATTTGAATGTCAAAAGCTCACCCTTAAATTATGTATGCTTGTCTTGATGTGGTGGCCATTATACTATGAATACTTTCTTGGATAAACCATAGCATACAATAACAAGACTGAAACAAATGAACTTATGCACACCCCAATTAAATAATAATGAGAATACAAAATAACAAGATCAATATGATGTTTAAGAAAATACATAAATATAAAAGATACTCCTCCGCCCCATAGCATCATGCCTAAGCGATAAGGAAATTTCAAACGCAAATGCGTTAAACTAGCACACAAAACTGTAAAGGGTAAAGCCACAATAAAATCTGTCAGCCAGTGACAGCCGATACTAAAAGCGCTCAATAAAGTCAATACAACAAAAAACAAGCCCACATACGCATAGCTTTTCTTAATACGGCATATTCCTAAGTATGCGCATATAATCCAGCTCAAATGTAAACTAGGCATAGCATTTCTAGCCAGAAAAGGAGGAGCAGCAACTGGCTTAGGCAGACAATCCAAAGAGTATTTTGGATAAGGCCCATGCGGAAAAACTGCAGTGCCACAGAAGTATTCCGTTCCAACCGCAGGAAAATAAACATAACAATGCATGCCTAACAGAACAACCGCGGCATAAGTCAAAACTGGAAAAAAGGCTAAATAAGGTTTAGAATCAGCATTATTTCTCTCATACAAATACACTAAAACCTGTGATAATAGCATCCACATACCCAAATAGTCATAAACAATAGTCATAAATAGATTAATAACAGGGAATGTGCGCAAAAATTCTGTTATTATAAAAGCAGGCTGAGTACCAGTTAAGGAATCAGCAGTCAAAAGCATACCATCATACACATATCGCTCCCCCCGTAAACCAATTAGACCGCCGCTCAGTGTATAAACACAGGGCATACATAACCCCAAACCTATAATTTCTAAATATTTGATTAGATGCTCGCCTTCATTGTCTCTATAACAATTATACGTTTTTCTAAGCACAAGTAAGAAAGCCACCATTAAATATCCAGGTCCAATATGAGACAGCCTTAACCATAAACCATTGATATTTAACCTTTGCATATAAAAAACTATTTCTAAAAGAGTGCCAACTAGTATAAACACCCATAATTCTTTACGTTTTAACGTAAAAAAATTATGGGTCAAGGCCATAAGCAAAACGGATGAACCAAAACAAGCAACGCCAAAATTAACATCATAACGCATTAAATCGGGCAAATGAGAATGCAAAAAAGCAATATTAGGCACAAAAAAAGGCAATACTTCGAAAGCCAGAAATATTAAGCATGTAAATAAAAACAAGATAAAATACTTATTGGAAAGATTACGCCTAAAACAATTCATATTACTCTAATACTTACACCAATACACTGACAATCATGCTATAAAATGAAAAAGAAAAATCCCGATCATAAGATCAGGACCAATATGTTAATTCAAATGGGAACCGATTCTTCCACCACATCACCAGTGCAGTGCCTAAACGAGCGGCTGCTATTTTGGCGGCCGCTCGTCAGAATAACTCTCAGCAATCCTCAATTGGAATTAAACATCGAATAACAGGATTAGAGGATTATTTTTAAAAGTTTCCTTCGTACACTGAAGAAGTATCAACGCCGGTATAACCGAGCTGACGAGCTTGCTCATAAGTGAGTTCTCTAAGCTGAATACCATTGTCTTTGCCAGACGCTTCAGCAATGATAATCGTTCCGCTGGCGGGGTCGTTGTGAACCATCATCATCGCGTGCTTAGAATGGTTGGTAACGATGTCTCCTGGCTGCCAGCTCGAATAGTTTGAATTGTGCGGTAGCTGAACTCCGCCTTTATAGGATAAGCCCAACTGTCCAACATTCATGGAGGGGAAGGCTTTATCGGTGGCCTGATCTATAGCCCAGCTGACCAAGTTGCAGCAATCGGCACCGTTAGCGGGATCGATATCGCTGGCCATGTGACTGGGAGTGCTGGCGTGATCGTATTTCATCTTTACGCCATAGTCAGCAGCCAAATCCATCAGGGTTAAAACGCTCATACAGGCGACATCAGCGCCGCTGTAGTTTTGTTTGACCTCGTCTAAACGCGCATCAACTATAGCTTTAGCCTCCGCTTCACTGATTCCATCTTTTTGAGCAATAATGCCATAGAGCGTCTCTTTGCCCTGCAGAGGCCGACAATTCTTTTGGCGTTCCATAATGTCTTTAAGATAAGCGAGATACTCGGCTTCAGACATTTTTTTACTGGCAACTTGATTCAGCAGAGCGGCCGTCTCGGTATTAACGGCATTCGCGTCGGCATCGTCAACCTCATACCCGGCGTCTTTCAGTATCTCGACACCATTCTTAGTATTGTCTATAGCTTGGGCATAGCTGGCAGCATTGCCGTTAATTTCCTGAATGGCAGCTTTTTCCTCAGCGCTGAGATCGGCATTTTCTACGTTTTCAGAGGCATACTGAGCTAAAGCAGCGACTGCCGCAGCGTTGGCATCTGTGCCTTCCTCTTCAGCTTTTTGAATAGCGGCCTGCATAGCTTCAGAAGCTCCCGAACGCAGAGAATCGGGGATATTTGCCATACTAGCGTTGAGACGGGCAAAGCCAAGGTCTTGCTGAGTATCGAGATTGATCTGACCTTTCTCGAGGACGCTTAAAGCTGCTTCATTTTCGGAATCTTTCGCGAGCAGAGCACGGGCCTGATCCATAACCTCAAGAGTGACCGCACCATCGATCTCAGCTTCTATAGCGACCTTTTCCTCATCTGTCAGGTCAGCATAGCTCTTGCCATACTTCTCCTGAGCCACTGCTTCCTGTGACTCAGCAGTTAATCCCTCAACATCGTAGCCCGCATCGATAGCAGTTTTCTGGAACGCCTGATCGGCTTCTTCCTCGCGCATTTCCTGGACGCCCTCATCCGTTTGCTCGACTTGGGCAATTCTTTCATCTAAGGCAGAGATTTCTGCCTCTTTATCGGCTTTTTTCTGTTTGAGTTCATCCAGTTCGTTTTGCAGAGACTGAAGTTTTTCGTCTTTTTCGAGAGCTTCCTTAACTTCTTCATGACCTTGAGATAAGGCTTCAGCTGCTTCGTCCATTTTGGTCTGAGCAGCTTGCATAGCCTCATCTTGGGCGGTTATTTCTGTCTGAGCGTTGGCTTTATCTTGAGCTATCCTGGCTTTATCACTCTGCAGGCGCTGATAATCGGTTTCTAATTGCTGTTTCTGCTGCTCTAATCCAGCAATTTTGGTTTCAAGGGCTGACTTTTGGCTATTGTAAGCTTCTAAGTCTGCCTGATAAGCGGCCTGAGCTTCAGGATCATCACCGCTGGGCTTGCTGGGAGGCTTCAGAGATGATAATTCATTGCGGGCCGCACTTAAATCTGCGGAAACCTGCTGCTTGCTCTGGACATTAGCGTAAAGTCCCTGCTCAGTGGCACAAGCGTCCTGCTCTGCTTGGGTGAGATTGCTTTGAGCTTCCGCTTTGGCCTGGCTAGCAGCATTATATTCTTCTTGCGCTTCTTGATATTTCTGCGTTACTGCAGCATCTTCTTCGGCGATTTCTTCACCTAAGCTCTCATCGATAACTTCCTTGCGGCGATCATTAATCTCGCCCTGTTTCGCGTCTATCTGACCATTGAGTTCGCCCAGCTCGCCTTCCGCCTTGGACTTCATATCTTGAAGCTGATTTAGGTCGGCAGGCAGGCCTGTCTCGCCAGCTTGCCCAGATTTTTCGCTGTTATTACCTTTATCAGTAGCATTGGTAGAATTATTCGTATTTGAGGCATTTGTTCTGCCTGTACCATCTGACCCGGTTGCGGAGGGACTGCCGCCATCTCCCCCCGCTTCATTAGCTTCCTGAGGTGCTTGTTCAGGTTCTTTGGCCTCTTCAGCAGCCTGACCTTTGTTAAACTCGTCCAGAGCTTTGATAATGTTGTCGTACTGCTCGTCGGTCAGCTCTTCGATGCCTAATTCGTTCAGCGTCTGGCCAATTTCCGATTCCTCACCATTGTTGAACTTCTCTAACTCCTCTTTGATGTATTGATTAATTTCATCTTTGGTCATCGGCGCTTCGCCGTTGGCTTCTTTTTCTTTATTGGCAGCGTTAATATCATAGAGCAGCTGCGTTAGCTGATCGGTCTGCTTATCGGTGAGATTTTTGGAGTCTAAACCGAGCATAGTGGCAAGAGTTTCAGTATTAAAAGTCTTAGAGAACTCTTCATAATCTTCAGGACTGGGAGCATCAGCCTCCTTGCCATCAGCAGCTTTATTTGTCTTTCCATCGTTATCAGCTTTGGTGGTTTCTTCGTTAGCCTCATCGCCAAAGGCAGCAATCGATAGAAAATCAGCGGGAACGTTCTCTCCGGGTGTGCTATCCGCTGCTATCTTTAAAGCGTTAGCCAAAACCTCGGGAGACATGGCGATATTTTCTAAACTCATCGCCCCATTCATAGCCTGAAAAAAGCTATTGATATTAAAAGACATTGCCGAACTCCTCCAAACAGGTCACTGTTTATTGCAAAATAAAAGTGCTTAAAGTTGCAAAATAAAAATGCATAGATT
>JAUNIO010000097.1 GCA_030535355.1 bacterium
ACTTTGTGCAAAAATATTTTGCAATTTTATGCAAAAAGGGCTTGCAAAAAACAAGATCAGGGCATAGACAGCGAAGTCGATTCCCTTCCAATCGGTAAGTGAACGCTTTTGCCATATGGTGCCCCAAAAGCAAAATGGCAATGCTGCTAAAACTGCCCCTATCACTAGAGGGCGGCCATGCATTTGCGGACAGCAGACACTTAGGCTGCAGGCAGCGATAAATATAGCTCCTGCAAACCATGTGTTGCTAACGAGCAGATTGATACTGTCGTGCAGACAGCGTGCCAGAAATAAAGTAATTAAAAACCATATAGTTCCTAAAGGCTGTATATAAATAAGCTGTGTCCTTTTGCGCTCCCAAAACATCGGCCAGTTCATTTGCTGGGTATGGTAATAAAAGTAAAGTTCGTAGGCTGTGCCAATAAGGAATACGCATAAAGCTGGAAGCAGCAGGTGATGCGCAGTCCTGCATAATTTAGTTTTGAGTTCGCTGAGACTTCCTGGCGGCTTGCTGGTAAGAAAACTGAGAAAGAAAAACCACGGCATGTGAAATGAATAAAGCAGATAGTATGAAAAGCTGCTGCTCTCAAGGGTATGGCCTATTATGACTAGCATTAATCCTAGTCCCTTAGCTTCATCAATCCATTGTATGCGTTGTTTATTATCCATGGTTAGTTCTATTGCTTACTTGTGAACTTTACTAAAAAGCTCCCAAGTGAGCAATCCACCGGGAGCTTTTTAGCAGTTACAGTAAATTAGAGCGCAGCTTACTGCTGGCTGGCCAGATAGACCAGTTTAGCGTAACGCTCTTCGGCTATCTTCTGAGACTCTTCAGCGAACTTGGCGCTGGCTTCGGGGTTCAGCTTGGTAAGCTGACGGAAGCGGTTCTCGTTGGCCAGGTAATCGGCCACTTTAGCCTTGGGCTCTTTGTAGTCGACCTGCAGGCAGGGCTTGCCTTCGGCTTTGCGGCGCGGGTCGAAGCGGTACAGAGGCCACTGGCCGCACTCGACCGCCAGTTTCTGCTGCTTCAGACCGTTGACCATGTCGATACCGTGGTTGATGCAGTGAGAGTAGGCGATGATGAGGGACGGTCCGTCGTAGGACTCGGCCTCGGCGATGGCCTTTAGAGCCTGAGCCTGGTTGGCGCCCATGGAGATCTGTGCCACGTAGATGTTGCCGTAAGACATGGCGATCATGCCCAGGTCTTTCTTGGGCAGCTTCTTGCCGGAAGCGGCGAAGCGGGCCACAGCGCCCAGAGGGGTAGCCTTGGAGGCCTGGCCGCCGGTGTTGGAATAGACCTCGGTGTCGAGCACCAGGATGTTGACGTTCTGACCCTGGGCCAAAACGTGATCCACACCGCCGTAACCGATGTCATAGGCCCAGCCGTCGCCGCCCATGATCCACACGGAGCGAGGAATGAGGGCGTCCATGACGGACTCCAGCTCGCGGGCTTTCTCGCAGTCGATGCCTTTGAGGATCTCGGCCAGTTTGGCCAACAGTTCGCGGCGTTTGGCGATGGTCTCGGGCTCGGCGGTCTCTTCCTTCATCAGGGCGTCGATGAGCTCATCGTCAATCTTGCCGCAGTTCTTCTCTTTGATCTCGGCCAGGAGCTGGCGGGCGTAGCGAGCCTCGTGATCGACGGCGATGCGCATACCCAGACCGAACTCGGCGTTATCTTCGAAGAGAGAGTTGGCCCAAGCGGGACCGCGGCCATTTCTGTCCACGCACCAGGGAGTGGTGGGCAGGTTGCCGCCGTAAATGGAGGAGCAGCCGGTGGCGTTGGCGATGATGGCGCGGTCGCCGAAGAGCTGGCTGACCATCTTGACGTAAGGAGTCTCGCCGCAGCCGGCGCAGGCACCGGAGAACTCGAAGAGCGGGCGCAGCAGCTGTACGTTCTTAACGCTGTTGCGTTTGAGGTGGCCTTCC
Organism: bacterium; assembly: GCA_030535355.1. Lineage (GTDB taxonomy): Bacteria > Vulcanimicrobiota > Xenobia > Xenobiales > Xenobiaceae > JAFSXO01. The sequence goes on from JAUNIO010000097.1 coordinate 1,927, forward strand.
ATGACCGGCTCGTCGGGCAGCTCGTTGACGAAGAACTGCCAGTTGTTGTGGCCGGATTCGCGCTGCGGACGCTGAGGCTCCATGGTCAGAGCATCGGCCAGCTTCTCGTTGGCGTTGGCGGGGCAGTTGGTCAGGCAGAGCTTGCAGCCCGTGCAGTCCTCGACGGAGATCTGCAGGGTGTACTTCTGGCCTTTCAGTTCGGCGAAGCCTTTGGCGTCAATGGACTTGAAGCCTTCGGGAGCTTTTCCCATCATCTCGGCGGGAGCTACCTTGGAGCGGATGGCGGCGTGAGGGCAGACCGTCACGCACTGACCGCACTGTAAGCAGGAGGCGGGGTTCCAGGTGGGCACTTCGGCGGCGATGTTGCGCTTCTCCCACTGGGTGGTGGCGGTGGGCCAGGTACCGTCGTTGGGGATGGCGCTGACGGGCAGATCGTTGCCTTTTTCAGCGAACATCACGGCGGTGATCTCTTTGACGAACTTAGGAGCCTGCTCGGGAACCAGGGCGTGTTTGGCGTGGCCATTGACTTGGCGGCCTGCGGTCTCCACCTGGAACAGGTTGTCCAGGGAAGCATCCACGGCGGCGAAGTTCTTATCGACGACCGCTTGGCCCTTCTTCATGTAGGTCTTCTTGATGCTCTCTTTGATCTTGGCGATAGCCTCATCTTTGGGAAGCACGCCGGAGATGGCGAAGAAGGCGGCCTGCATGACGGTGTTGATGCGGGTGCCCATACCGGCGTTCTGAGCTACGGTCAGAGCGTCGATGACGTAGAATTTCAGATGCTTGTCGAGGATGGCCTTCTGCACGTCGCAGGGCAGCTGCTCCCAGACTTCGTCTTTGCCGAAGGGGCTGTTGAGCAGGAAGACACCGCCGTCGTTGGCCTGAGCCAAGACGTCGTAGCGCTCGATGAACTCAAACATGTGCACACCGATGAAGTCGGCTTTCTGGATGAGGAAGGGAGCGTCGATGGGCTTAGGGCCGAAGCGCAGGTGGGAAGTGGTGATGCCGCCGGACTTCTTGGAGTCATAGACGAAGTAGCCCTGAGCGTAGTTGGGGGTGTCGTGGCCGATGATCTTGATGGAGTTCTTGTTGGCACCCACGGTACCGTCGGAACCTAAACCGTAGAACATGCAGCAGACGGCGCCTTCGGGCTCGGTTTCCTTGGAAGGATCGTAAGCGATGCTGGTGTGGGTAATATCGTCGTTGATGCCCACGGTGAAGCCGCGCATGGGTTTCTCTTTAGCCAGCTCGTCGTAAACGCCCATGACCATGGCGGGGGTGAAGTCCTTGGAGCCGAGACCGTAGCGGCCGCCGACCACGCGGGGCATTTTGGCGAAAGGCGCGTCGCCGTCTTCCATGGCCTGCATGACCGCAGTCTGAACGTCCTGAAGCAGAGGCTCGCCGGCGCTGCCGGGCTCTTTGGTGCGGTCCAGAACGCCGATGCACTTAACGCTGGCGGGCAGGGCTTTGATGAACGCTTGGTAATCGAAAGGACGGTAGAGACGGGAAACGACAACGCCGACTTTGCGGCCTTCAGCCACCATCTTTTCCAAAGCGCCGCGCACTACGGAAACGCCGGAACCCATGATGACGATGACCTGCTCAGCTTCGGGATGACCGTAATATTCAAACAGCTTGTACTGACGGCCGGTCAGTTTGGCGAATTTGTCCATCAATTTCTGGACGATGGCGGGGGTCTTCTGATAGAAGATGTTGCTGGACTCGCGGCCCTGGAAATAAACGTCGGGGTTCTGGGCGGTGCCGCGGATCACGGGGTGATCGGGGTTGAGAGCGCGGCGGCGGTGTTCGCGGACCAGCTCGTCGCTGATCATCTCGTGCAGCACTTCGTCGGAGACGTAGTTAATGGTGTTGACTTCGTGAGAAGTGCGGAAACCATCGAACGCATGCAGGAAAGGAATGCGGGCTTCCAGGGTGGCGGCGTGGGCGATGGTCGCCATATCCATGGCTTCCTGTACGTTGTTGGAGAACAGCATGGCAAAGCCGGTGCTGCGGCAGGACATCACGTCGGAGTGGTCGCCGAAAATGGATAAGCCCTGAGCGGCCAAAGCGCGGGCGGCGATGTGGAAGACGGTGCTGGTCAGCTCGCCGGCGATCTTATACATGTTGGGGATCATCAGCAGCAGGCCCTGGCTGGCCGTGAAGGTGGTGGTCAAAGCACCGGCCTGCAGCGAGCCGTGGACGGTACCGGCGGCGCCGGCTTCGGACTGCATCTCCTGGATGAAGGGGACGGAACCCCAAATGTTTTTGCGGCCCTTGGCGCTCCAGTCATCGGCGAACTCGCCCATGGGAGAGGAAGGGGTGATGGGGTAAATAGCGCAGACTTCGCTGACGCGGAAAGCAACATCAGAGGCCGCCTGGTTGGCGTCCATAATCTCTTTAACAACGTTCTCGTTGCCCATTACAATTCTAAAACTCCTTTGTTGGCTGCGGCGTCCGCCTACCTGTTGGCGAGGGCGCCATTCCGGGGAAAGAAGCGCTCCCGCGGAATTAATCCAAAAAGCATACGGCAAATTATGGCAAATGCCTTTATTTTTTTGTATGTTTTTAAATAATTAATCGGATCGCAAGCAATAGGACTTGCAAGCCGGAGCTTGGAATGTCTGGAATGTAATGTCTCTATTTTGCCTATAAGTGGAAATATGAAGTGGAAATATGAGCAGCGCTTGTTCGAAAAACGCTGCGTTTGCGCATAAGAACAATATTTATATTTATAAAAAGTCTTCCAAAGGACGGCAGGACGGACCGCTGAATCCTTTGTCAACCGCTCGTTTGCGCCACTGTTTGGCGATATTTTGATCTTTTTTGACTCCAAATCCTGTACTGTAGCACATGTATAATTGATACATGGCCGGACTGTAACCTTGGGCAGCGGCTTTGCGGAACCATTTGACCGCTTCCTCGCCGTTTTTGACTACGCTGGAGCCGATTTGATATGTACGGCCTAAAACGAATTGAGCCAGTATGTGATTCTGTTCGGCGGCGCGGCGCAGCCATTTTACCGATTCAGCCTCGTCTTTATCAACTAAATGGCCTTCGGAGTAAAATTTACTTAAATCATATTGAGCTTGGGCATCGCCGTTTTCGGCGGCCTGCTTAAACCAATTGAACGCCAGCGTTTGATCCTGCTCTGCTCCCTCGCCGTTGTAATAACAGGCGCCGATATTGTATTGAGCTTTAGCGTATCCCTGTTCCGCAGCTTTGCTGTACCACTCGAAGCCCTGTTCTTTGTCCTGGGGCACGCCTATTCCGTTATAATAGCAATTTCCCAGGCTAAACTGCGCTATATAGAAGTTCTGCTCCGCAGCTTTCCTGTACCAATTGACTGCTAGGACGGGATTCTTAGCTGTTCCTAAACCTGACTCATAACACAAGCCCAGCATCGTTTGAGCTAATTCGTCGCCGGCTTCGGCAGCATATTGGAAACAGTTAAAGGCAATCGTTTGGTCGGGCTTGACGCCTACGCCGTTGAAATAGCAGAGCCCTAATCGAAGCTGAGCATTCATATTCCCCTGCTTGGCTGCCTTTGTATACCAAGCGGCTGCTTGAACGGGGTCCTTGTCCACTGCGATACCGTCTTCATAACACACTCCTAATTTGAACTGCGCTTCAGAATCGCCGCTTTCCGCGTCTGCCGCTAATTTCCGCAGATCTAAATTTTGCTGCGCGTTTTCAACAGGCGAACTATCGCCGCTGTCCGCTTGGCTGGGATTGCCTAAAGCGGGACAGATCAACAGAAACAGACATATAGAGTTTATTATTACTTTGTTAATTGTTAATTTCATAAATATTATTACGGCTTTTTATAGTTTTGCACTGCTAATACTGACATTATTTTTGGTTAATTAGTAATTAAAAGCGGAACGCTTGACTTGACTGAAGATATAACACTGTCCTAGTAAGACCTGACTATTCGTCAGGCGCTTACTATGTTTTTTTTGCGGACGGAGTTTGCCCTTATTGAAAGCTCGTTTGTTAATGGGCGATTTTCTCCAGATACTTGGCCTGCTCGCTTTCGGGAATGCGCAGGGCGTTCATGGCTTCCTGAGCGCTGAGCTTTAAGGTTGCCATCAAGCTTTGAATAGAGGCTATGATGTTTTGCTCTATGCCGAGCTTTATGCCGCGTGTTTTCCCCTGCGCTTCTCCCTTAGCTAAGCCGTCTCTGTATATAGCTTCTCCTAAATTGCACATTTGGTTAATCTCCGTTTCTATATTAGTCGTAATGGGAATGTTAAATTCATCGTGGAGAATTTGTTTTTTGTCCTCGGGATTAATAGCAGCCGAAAGTAAAATCCCCAATAGCCTTAATATGCCTTTACAGTTTTTATCGTCTGGGTCTCCGAGACATACCATTATTACCGCTAACAGATCGTAGTTATTGATCTTGTCGCTGCTGTGACCGATTATGTCGTCTTCAGTCATATGGTATATTTTAATAGTGTTGCGTAAATGTTTAGGCGGTCTGGTACAAATCCACACCGAATAAACTTTTCTCAGCTGTCCGTAATGCGATCCGGTAAAAACCGTGCCTTTTTGAGCTGACAAAATACGGGCGCAGTAATAAACTCCGCGTTTTACCAGAGGATAACCTGGATAATAATCATTTTGCGATTCAATGTTGACTATAAGCTGTACGTTGTCATCGCCGCTAGGTACACCGGCGTTAAAGTAAATATCAAAGAAGACGCTGCCTTCCGCAGGGGATATTTGCGCTTGATTAAGACCTTGAAGAAAACTCCCGGTTTCATCCGGCGCTACGGGAACTTCAGATATAGAAGGATGGCCTTGAATACACTTTTCGGCGATAGTGTTAATGGGCAAATCTTTAAACTCACGCAGACAACTGTGCATAATGTTGGCGAGGATGCTCTTTTCTGCCAATATGTGTTTGCATGACGTGTCGTAGGGCAGAGTTTTTTTAGTTATGTCAATGCCGCTTGCTAAGCTGTTTTTTACCTCCATACCGCAGCCTCCTAGAATAGTCTAGCATATTTTTTCGCGGTCTCCAATATGCTCGATTGAAGCCGTATGCTGCCTGGGGACTTAGGCGTAGGATATAGGCTGACCCTTTTGTGAGCCATTCACACTTTTTAGCTGTAATTTCCTAGTATTGCAAACTGCGATTATATACTTCGCGGATGCTTTCCCTCCGGCGCTGCTTTGCTGCACTCAGGTGCCCCCTGTTTGAAATGGGCTGCGCTGTGTTTGTGTGTAGGTTTTAAGCTAACTTTAGGGGGAGGTAGAAGGTTAGCTGGTTAGCTAATTGCTAACGAAACGATGTTAAGTCTTTGGCTAGGTTTATTGTATATGATAGCCTTTTTAATAAAAAAATTTTGAAATTTAATTTCATTGTAACAAAAAAAAACACTTTGGTTACAATAGTGAGGCAAAAAGTTTTGCTGTGAATAATGCGAGTACTTGGTCTTCACGTCTTCTGCTAATCGTTGATGAGTAGAGTGCTAAGGCATTTAGATTAGAGTACAGTTAGGTTAGGTTAGAGTAATATGAGTGATTCATGGGGATATAAAATCGAAGATCCTGTTAAATATGAAAATCTGCGCATAATTGACGTTTTGCGCGACATTGGCAGCGGCAGTATGGTACTTCCGCCCATCCAGCGCAAAGCCGTTTGGAAGGAGAAGCAGATTACCGATTTTTTCGATTCCATTTTGCGCGGCTATCCGCTGAACAATTTTCTGTTTTGGCGGTTAAAAAAGAGTTTCGTCAACGCCAGAAAGATGAGCTTATACAAGTTTCTGACCGTTTACGATCAGCGCGACAATTACAATGAAGCTGTAGGCAAGCCTTTGCTGTCTGGCTCTGGCGATTCGCCCAAAGACACGAGCCGGCAGGCCGCTTATGATCCGGATACGGAGATCATTGCCGTGCTGGACGGCCAGCAGCGTTTAACGGCGTTAAACGTGGCCCTGCAAGGGTGTTTGCGCCTAAAGAAGCCGTATAAAAACGAATATCCCGAGAAGCAGCTTTACCTTGTTTTTCACCCCTTGACTGAGACTGCCGCTGAAGACGACGAGGAGGGAGCGCCGTCCGGCTTTGCGGGCGTAAATCCGAAATTTCAGTTTTTGTCTGCCGAAGAAGAAGCGTCTTTGCCGAAAGAATGGCATAGAGTTAAAGTCAAAGATATTATTAAATACCCTGAAAGTGAGCAGACCAAGATGCTTAGGGAACTGGAGCGAAATAGACAGTTCTCGGATGACGAAGCCGACGTCTGCGGTCTGCTGTGGCAAAAAATCCGCCTAGAAAAAGTGATCAACGCTTGTTATATACAGCGCGGTGAGACTAAGGGCGACGCTATGAGCGACGTGCTGAGGATATTCGTGCGCATTAATTCCGGGGGCACTCAGCTGGCCAAAACCGATTTGCTCTTCTCCACGGTGGTTTCCTATTGGGACGATGCCCGCGAAAAGCTAGAACAGCTCGACAAAGAGATCAAGGCAGAGCATTATGAATTTAATACCGATTTTTATATGCGGGCCTGTTTATATGTACTGGATATATCTTCGGGGCTAACGCCGGAAGTTTTCGAGAAACAGGACAACGTGCAAAAAATCCAGCAAAATTGGACTAAAATCCGCGAGGCCATAACTGGTGTTATAGTTTTTTTGAGAGATACGGGATACTCTTGGGGTGCAATAAGCTCTTGGAATGCGCTTTTGCCGCTGATTTACTGCCGTTTTCATGGCGGTTCAGCGTATCTTTCCAAGTGCCAAACTGAGTTTGTTAAATATCTGGCCGTAGCTCAATTGAAGAGTTTATTCGGGCGCGGCTCCAACACTACCCTGACTTCGATAAGAGCGGCTATGAGAGCTGATCTTTTTACCGCAGAGAGCAAGCAATATTTTTCCTGGGATTGGCTATTAACCAAACTGTCCAACCAATTGGCGGCGCAGATGACCTGCACTGAAGCTGACTTAGAGGAATGGTTTACGACCGATAAAGGCAGCGTAACTTTCCAGGTGCTGTCGCTGCTCTATCCCCGGCGCAATGATTTGGTCTATCACCAGGATCATCTTCATCCGCAGAGTTTATGCCAGGATTTAGACAAAGAACTGAGACGGCAGAGCAATTATCTGTCCAATCTGCAGCTTTTATCTGGTCCTAAAAATCAGGCGAAAAGCGCTATGCAGTTAAAGGACTGGGCGCAGAAGCAGCGGGAGAATAAGCAGATGATAGACCTCTATTTTCCTGAGGATGTTTCTTTGGAATTGGCGGACTGTCAGGTCTTTTGGCAGGCTCGTAAGGAATTGATGCTGCGCCAATTACGGTCGATATTAGCAATATATTAGGTACTAGAAGTTTGGAGAAATAACAATTTTTGAGATAGTTTAACTTTGCGCTGCTGCAGTTCTGCGGAAGGGTACCTCTGAGCAATGCGCAGCAGCGCTGTCGCAATTTGATTGTACAACTATCAGTAGTTCTGGGAAGCCATAAATGAATTGATGCTGAGTCAACTTCGGCTGATATTGGTGATTAAAAAATATAATGGGAGAGCATATATATATATGTGCAATAAAAAGTTTGATCCTAATAATCTTAGTCTTTCGCAAATTCTTGATTTAGTCTTTTTTTGTGTTGTTTTTGCTTTTGTATTTTGGAATTATATTAATCCTAAGGAAGATATTAAAAATGTTGAGAACAAAGACAAACCAAGCCTTGCTGAGGAACAAACTCCAGAGCCTGCTAAGGAGGACAATTATCTACAGGTTACCTCTGTTTATTGCAAAATAAAAGTGCTTAAAGTTGCAAAATAAAAATGCATAGATTT
>JAUNIO010000098.1 GCA_030535355.1 bacterium
AAGATAATATATATAACTGTAAATTTCCGCTGAAGCTCTGTGTAAACTCATAAACGGGATGAAACATAAATTGGATAAATTAGTGTTGAGTAACGTACATGAGCAGCCATTTTAGAGAGATACAACTGTATGTTTATGCAGCTGTAATATAGCTGTGGTGCTTGATAAGCGCAATGAATTATTATAAAGCTTAGTTTAAAGAACAAAGAATGAAGCTACGAATGAATAATTATATTGTAGCAGATAAACAGATGAGGGCAGAGATGAGGGCAGTTAAGGATGCTTCATGTTAGAAAATTAGCGATTATACTGGCAGCTTGGCTGATGCTGAGTCAAGCGGTAATAGCCGGACTGCCCAGATCTCCGTCACCAACCCCAGCCGGTCACGTGCTGCCGCAAACGGTCAATATTGGCGGACGCTCTAAGGAAGACCCAAAAGCCTCCGAACAAGCGCTTCCGAAGTTAAGCGGCGAAGGCCAGCGCATAAGCGTTACTGCTAAGGGTAAAAAATACGATTTAAGAATTCAGCCTGCGGGCGGAGAAGAGTATTATGTGGCTGCTGATGACAAAGCTTTGTCGGCTTTGGCTAAAGCTTTTGATGCTTCGCTGGAATGGCATGACCGGCATGGCCTAAAGGTAAAGCGTGGCGGCAAAAAACTCACTTTAGGCATCGGCGATCTTAAATTGCCCGATGAGGTGGGAGGCCGTGAGCTAGATGTGCCTAGCCAAATTGTCGATGGCACGCCTTGGGTTCCTCTTTCGGGAGTGGGCGACCTGTTAGGCGTATGTTTTACTATAGATAAGAACGGCAAGAGCGCTTGGGCTGAGAGCTACATATCCAACGTTTATTTTGAGCGTCACGGCGATATTCAGCAGCTGGTAGTTCAATCCGAGCATGAGCTGTCATATAAAACGTTTTCTCTTAAGAACCCTGCCCGTTATGTAGTTGACATCAGCGGGGGTGTGCTTAACGTGGAAAATACGAATATTTCGCATCCTCATTTGGGAGCGGTGCGGCTGGGGCAGTTTTCTTTGTCTCCGGCTATAACGCGTGTAGTTATACCCTTGGCGGCCGGTTATTACGTGTCGCCTAAACAAGATTCTCGTGGGAGCAAATTGATCTTTGCCATCAATGGCGGCAGTTCTGGCGGTGTTAAGGATAATAGCAGCACTGCTGTGAGGCCTGTCTCTGCCGTTTCTTACCGCGAACAGCGTTTAACTTCGGCCAACGTAGAAAATAAACACGGAACGAGTTATGTTCATCTCAAATTTAGCGGCCCTGTGCAGTACGAGTGGTCGCGTCTGATATCTCCTGATTACCGTTTTTTTGTGGATTTGCCCAACGTTATTTTGGCGGGCGGCAAACAGGAGCTGAAAGTTGACAACCGACAGGTCGACGGTGTGCGCATCTCTCAGAACAGCCGCAACCCAGCAAAGACCAGAGTCGTTTTGGATATGAAGAGTCCTTTGGCTGTGCAGGTGGAGCCGGGTACGGACAGCTCTTCGCTGAAAATTGCTATAAGCAGCAAAACTGTCCCCGCTAATAGTTCTATTATCAGCGGGGCTGGAAGTACGGGGGGCAGCGCTAATTATTCTGCTCCGGGCGGACGCGGCGAAACTTCTGTGGGGTATCGTCCCGGTTCCGGCAGAATTGGGAAGGGAACGCTTACTATTTGCATCGATCCTGGCCATGGCGGCAACGACACTGGTGCTTACAACCGTTCGATAGGCCTGGCTGAAGAAGATGTCACTTTAGATGTTTCCTTGCGGATGCGCGATCTTTTGCGCAGCAGCGGCTGGAACGTGGTGCTGACCCGCGAAGATGACCGGGACGTCTCCTATGCGGGTTCTACCGACAGCGAAGAACTGTGGGCGCGGGCCAACGTTGCCAATGAGTGCGGGGCGGATGTTTTTGTTAGTATTCATTGCAATTCGGCAGCGAATACTGCGGCTGACGGCACTTCGATTCACGCCTATAAGCAAAGCGATATAGTTTTGGGCAATGAGCTTATTGGCCCGCTTATCAGAACTATAGGCCGGCGCAACCGTGGGGTTCAGCAAGATCGTTTTTACGTTCTGGCACATACTAATATGCCGGCGGTTCTCGTAGAAACTGCATTTTTGTCCAATTATGAAGAAGGCCATTTGCTGAACGACCCCGCTTTTCGTCAAAGTATAGCAGAAGGGCTAGCCGAAGGCCTGAATAATTATGCGGCTAAGTATTTGCAGGAGAAGAGTACGCTCACCCCGGCTGTCTTGTCGACTCCGGAGCATAAACGCATTTACATTACTACGCGTCCGGCTAGGCATCGTGCAAATTCCCGGTCAAGCTCCAGCCGTGAAGCCGAGGCTGTTAAGCCTCAGAGTGTGCTCAAGTAGCTGTCAATGTATTTAGTTAGCGCTCAGCTAACTTGCGAACTATCTGACTCCCCCTAACGGATGGGAGGGGGAGAAGTCGCGACTGCGACAGAGGGGGTGCCCAAGACTGATGGGGAACCGAGGTTTAGCTTGTGTTATGCTCTAGCTTATACGCAGGCATGAACGTGGCGATAATTGTTTATGAATTAACATTTTCAATGTCGTTGAGCCTTAAGTTAACGACATTGAAATAGCCATGTATGAGGTAAAACGGCAATATGGTTGATTGTCAGCAGCTGATACACATAGTATTCTTGGGTATGGTGCAGGGCTTTACTGAATTTTTACCCATATCTTCTTCGGCGCATTTGCTGCTGGCCAATCGGTTTTTGGCTTTGCCTTATTATGGAAAAACCTTTGATTTGGTCCTGCACTTGGGCAGCTTGGGCGCTGTGCTTTACTTCTTTCGCGCGGATCTAAAAGGTGTGTCTGCTGGAATGATCAGCTTTTTGCGCTCTAAAGGGCGAAAATGGCCGGAAAACGCTGAAGAACGCTGGGGCGCTGCTGTGCTGGTGGCTATGTTGCCCACTTCTTGTATAGGCTTCCTCGTCGATCCTTGGGTAGAAAAGTATTTACAGAGCCCCTGGCTTATGGCTGGGCTGCTGGCGGGGTTCGGATTGCTTTTGGGGTGGAGCGATTATCAGGCTGCTCGACGGGAAATAAGCAGCGGCTCAGGGTACAGTTTAGCAGCCGTGAATTCCTGGAATTGGAAAAAAAGTTTTTGGTTGGGAATAGCCCAAGCACTGGCGTTTATCCCGGGCGTATCGCGTTCCGGCGTTTGCTTAACGGTTACCCGGATGTGGGGACTGAACCGCGTTCAGTCTGTGCGCTTATCTATGTTAATGTCCATACCAGTCATTGCCGGAGCTGTTTGCGTTAAAGCTTTTTCCGGGGCAATCGCAGACCTTACCATTCCCTGGCCGCTGGTCTGCACAGGTGTCGCTTCTGCTGCTCTGTGCAGCTGGTGCTCGTTAAAAATGTTGGAAAAGGCCGGGCAGGTGCTGCAGCTGGCCGCTTGTTATAGGCTAGTCTTAGCCTTGATCATTGTTATTATGTTGGGATTAGGCTAATATCATATAGTTATCGATTAGCTAACAAGTGAACTATCTAACTCCCCCTAAAGGATGGGAGGGGGAGAAGTCGCGGCTGCGGCAGAGGATTGCCCAAAACTGTTAGAGCGGAGGTTGTCTATGCGTCAGTATTTAGAATTGCTGCGCTATGTTAAAGAAAATGGTAGTTTGCGCCAGGATCGCACAGGCACAGGCACTATAAGCTGTTTTGGCTACCAAATGCGCTTTGATCTCTCGCAAGGGTTCCCGGCGGTTACTACTAAACGCCTTTACATGAAATCGGTTATTTATGAGCTGCTCTGGTTTTTGCGCGGTGATACCAACATCGGTTATTTGCATGATAAAGGAGTGCATATTTGGGATGAATGGGCTGATGCAGAAGGCAATTTGGGGCCGATATATGGGGCGCAATGGCGTTCTTGGCCTGTCAAGCCAGGAGAAACGGCTGACCAGATAGCTGATGTTATCGATTCCATAAAAAAAACGCCGTGGTCACGCCGTTTGATCGTCAGCGCCTGGAATGTCGGCGATCTCGATAAGATGGCGCTTTGCCCCTGTCATACGCTTTTTCAGTTTTATGTGGCAGACGGACGTCTGTCCTGCCAGCTGTATCAGCGCAGCGGGGATTTATTTTTGGGCGTTCCCTTCAACATAGCTTCTTACGCTTTGCTGACTATGATGGTAGCTCAGGTGACCGGTTTGCAGCCTGGTGAATTTGTGCATACCTTAGGCGATGCGCATATTTACACCAATCATTTTGCCCAGGTTGAGGAACAGCTGAGGAGAGAGCCTTATCCTTTGCCGACAATGCGCATTAATCCACAGATAAAAAAAATAGATGCTTTTCAGTATGATGATTTTGAACTGATCGGCTATCGTCACCATCCGGCCATTCCCGCTCCTATAGCAGTCTAACTATGATTTTATCTTCAATTTGCGCTATGGCCAGGGGGAGGGTAATCGGCAGGCAGGGTGCTATTCCCTGGCATTTACCCAGTGATTTGGCTAATTTTAAGCGGCTCACTTGGGGGCATCCTATTATTATGGGGCGCAGCACATTTCTTTCTCTGGGCAAAGTCTTGCCCGGGCGCACGAATATTATACTGTCTCGCAAACCTGGCTGGGCTGTATGCGGAGGTATAGTCTGTGCATCGCTAGAGCAGGCGCTGGAACTGATCGCTGACGCTGAGGAATGTTTTATTATCGGCGGTGCCCGCGTATATGCTGAAGCGCTGCCTTTCATCCAGCGCCAGTACTTGTCCCTTTTGCATATAGATGTGACAGGTGACGCCTATTATCCTGAGCTTTGTGCTGAGCAGTGGACGGTGCGCAAACACGTATTTTATCAGCATGACCGCTGCCCTTGGTCTTATTTAGAACTCGAGCGCTGCGGTGAGAGTGAGCATTTTGGGAAATTCTAATCATATACTAATTATAGCCTTTTCTTATTGAACAATTTGGTGTATAATATTCGCCGTATATTCATGACTGTGCTCTCTTTATAGGGAGCAAGATGAATGTAAGAGCCGGTTTGGGCGGGTGCTGTGCGGAGGCGCAGAGCGCTAAGAGTTGTAGTTTGGTCTCATTGCAGTCGTGAAACCAAGCTTTTTTGAGGTCAAACGTGAAGATTATCGTCGGTGATATAGTTAATAATCCCGGTAAAAGCTTGTGCGTTAATCAAGATGAAGCAGTCGATATACCAGAGCTAAAATTGCTTACTCCGGTACAGGCTAAGCTGAAATTGACGAGTACGGGAGAAGGCGGCATATCTGTCAAAGGAACGCTTAAGGTTAAGGCGGAATTGGACTGCTCACGCTGCGCCAGTCCTTATGCTGAAACGCTCGAAGTGGATATTGATGAACTCTTTTTGCCCAAAGACAGTCCAGAATTAGCGTCTAAGCCGGGCAAGGAAGAAGTGCTGGCAGACGATTTATGTGTGTTTGCTTACGATGATGATCAGCTGGACCTCGGTGACGTGCTGCGTCAGAATATTTTGGCCTCGCTGCCTTTTTGCCCGCTGTGTCGGGAAGACTGTCGGGGGATTTGCGCTGGCTGTGGGGTAGATTTGAACCATGGCAGTTGCACTTGTTCTAAGAATGAGGAAATTGATCCGCGCTGGAATGTCTTGAAGAAATTTATGAACGATACTTCTTCTGAAAAGCAGCATTAAACGGATGCTATCGCATCGGCATTATTTGAGTATTGGTATTTATCTCGCTGTTACAGCGAAACTTTTTTGAAAAGACTCTTTGAATAGGGTCAAATTTTGGAGGACTACAATGGCAAACCCTAAATACAAAACTCCGCGTTCTAAAACGCGCAAACGCCGTTCTCATCTGCATTTGGAACTTCCTAACGTGGTGAAATGTTCTAAGTGCGGCGCTCCCAAGCAGCAGCATTGTGTCTGCCGCAGCTGCGGAGATTATAATGGCCGTCAGGTCTTTAATCCCAAGCCCGTTGAAGAGAACTAACCTAATGCCCGGCGTTTGGTAACGCCGCTTTGCGAGGATAGAGGCTATGGAAAATGGTGAACTGTTAGACAAAGTGGCCTTGGTAACTGGAGCCGGGCGAGGTATAGGAAAAGCCGTCGCTTTAGAGTTAGCTCGGGCCGGGGCAGATTTATTCTTGGTGGCGCGTACGCAGTCGCAGTTAGAAGCTGTGGCGGAGGAGATACGCGCTCTCGGCCGCAGGGCTGAGATCGCTGTCGCTGATGTAGCGCTGGCTGATGAAGTGGCAAAAGCTGTGGACCAGGCCCTGCATATTTTTGAGCATGTCGATATTTTGGTTAATAATGCAGGTATTACCCGCGATACGCTAATCATGCGTATGAAAGATGAAGACTGGGACAGCGTTATAAACACCAATCTTCGTTCCGCTTTTTTATTTGCCAGAGCCTGTGCGAAAGGTATGATGCGCCGCCGTTTTGGACGCATTATTAATATCTCATCGGTTGTGGGCCTCATGGGCAATGCGGGGCAGTGCAATTATGCAGCTTCTAAAGCGGGCATCATAGGCTTGACAAAATCGTTGGCCCGTGAACTGGCTTCGCGCGGCATAACCGCTAATGCAGTCGCTCCTGGTTTTATTACGACTGATATGACCGATAAATTAGCTGATAACTCAGCTTTAAAAGATAAGATACCAATTGGCGCTCCCGGTTCAGTTCAGGATGTGGCTAATGCTGTACGTTTTTTAGCTTCCGTTAGATCTGGTTATATTACTGGGCAGGTATTAAACGTTGATGGTGGTATGGCTATGTGACTTTGATGTTAAATTTTAAAATTGCATCAAAGATATACGCGTCATAGAGGTATTCATCTGGAGGTATTATTTAATGGATATTCAGGAAAAAGTGATCTCGATCGTGGCCGAGCAATTAGGCGTGGAGAAGGATAAAGTTACTCCCACCGCTTCTTTCATCAATGATTTGGGTGCGGATTCTCTCGACGTGGTGGAAATGGTCATGGCTTTCGAAAACGCTTTCGATATTGAGATACCTGACGAAGACACCGAAAAAATCGCCAATGTGGTAGAAGCTGTGGCCTATTTGAAAGATAAAATTAACGCATAATCAATTTGCTTGAGCAATAAAAAAGGACGGCATGATTAAAGAATTTGCCGTCCTTTTTGCTGTCTTGGGATATAAACTGAACTGCTGTCTATTTCCTAGCGGCAACGGTGAGAACTGAAGGAATGAGCGCCAGTGATGGGCATTCTAACGAAAGCTTTTCGGTAGCTAGAGAAAAGCCTGTGGAACTGCCCCCATCAAAGTTGATAGCATAACGCGGATTGACACCTCCATATATTTCTCTTTGCATTAAAAGTGATTGGCATTGTGATAGGGTTAAGCGGCCATCTACGCTGGTAGCATAGAGGATTACGCGCTGGTTCATGTCGATAGCAGCTCCGCTTAAGCGGGAAGGTGCTCCGTGCAATCCGCTGGTAGGTTCTCCATCTACGATTAAGCGCGGCCCGCATTGAAAAGCAACTTCAGCCTGAGAACTGGAAAAACTATTGCGGTCCCACACGTTGCAATAATTAGAGGTGAGCATTAATACACCAGTCAAAACGTTGCCGCCTGCTACGTGAGGGTTGATTACGCGGGGACCGATGCTGTGATAGCCCAGCAGATCGCAGTGCTCGTCAAAAAAGCTGGCGTTTATGGCAAAGAGGGCATTGTTTTTTTTGCGTAGATTGGATACTGTGGTCAGCGTCATGTTATAATCTTTAGCCAAAACCAAGCTAAATTTGTACTGTTTGGGATCAACGCGGACCTGGTGCATAACTGGGGATATTCCCTTTTCGTAAGTTCTTATAGGTACCGTGCGGTATTCAAATCCTGGCTGCAGCGTCTGCCAAGGACATTTGGGGGTAGGAGTATAGGCCTGGCTGTAGCCGGAAATTAAACAAATAGCGGTGGCTAGAGCGAGGCATAGACATAGGAAATACTTCATTGCAGAGGTCCTTATCCTGATAAGCAATTATGAGATGGAAACACTATTATAGGACTTTCTCATTAATAAGCAAAGAGCCATTAGCTATGAGCACAGATACAAATTTTGCCGGGAACCACTACCGTTTACTGCGCGATTTAGGGAGATTTCGCCTAATCGTCGGTAACCCGCGCGCGTCCGCTGATTTTGCGGTTTATACTTTTAATGCCAACGGCTGGCTAGTGGGGTGGTACCGCGGGGGCACAGCTTACCGCTGTGGGCTGGACGGGCGCGCTTTGGCTGTACGCTGCGCTGAGGCACAGGGACGGCGCTTTCAGCGGTCTTATGAGCTGAGCGGAACAGAGCTGGAAACCGAGTGCTGCGAAGCTAAACGGGTATTAGATAATTGGCGGCATTCGGAAGACTATCGGGAATTGCCGGTGCGCCTATTAGGTAAGACTCCGCAGCAAGTGGGCGGGCATTTTAAACGCATCTGGCAACGCGTAGCCATTTTGCCCCCGGACCAATATGCTGCTGCGGTGGTTCGGCTGACTCAGGGCTGCGCTTACAACCGCTGCCGCTTTTGTTCTTTCTATAAGGATGTGCCTTATCGCGTACTGTCAAGAGATGAATTTGCCGTTCATCTGGATGAGGCCGAGAGTTTTTTTGAAAATGAATTAGAAGAAAGGCGGGGCGTATTTTTCGCTGATGCCAACGCTGCCAATGCTGACGTTGATATATTGCTTAGCGCTTTGGCTATTCTAGCTCAGCGGGCTGAGGCGGTACCGGCATGGCGAAAATGCTGGAGTGGGGGAGCTGCCTCGTTTTTAGATACTTTTAGCAAAAATGAACGCTCGGCAGAGCATTGGCGGAACCTATGCGCAGCTGGGCTGAAGTCGCTGTATTTAGGCGTAGAAACCGGCAGCGAAAGTCTGCGGCGTTATTGGAAAAAGCCGGGTTCGGCTGGCGATATAATAGCTTTGGCGGATAATTTGAAGAGCGCGGGGATAAGCCTGGGCGTTATTGTGCTGAGTGGAGCTGAGCCGGAGTTCGTGGCGAACGGTCACAGAGAAGCGACTGTACAGCTTCTAAATAGCCTGCCTTTGGATAGCCGAGACAGGATTTATATATCAGAATATCAGCCGATACGTGAGTTCTCCAGCGATGCTGCTTATGTGGAATACCGCAGCGCTTGCCGCGTTTATACCGATGAGCTGAAAGCTGGCTTGCGCTTTGCGGCTTATCCGCAAGGCCCGGTGGTAAGCTTGTATGACGTTTGGCAATTTTTATATATTTAGCATTTTGCTCTTGACATAGCTAATTGAAAGTGATATTATCTCCTGGCGCTCGGGACAAGGTCCCGAGCGGTCGCCTTCTAGGAAGGCGATTTTGACAACAGCAGAGCGATTTTATTTACTTAAGATTATTCTTAAGAGCTTGTGTAAGTGCCCTGGATGCCATCTACAGATGGTATTCGAAAAAAGGACATAAAAATGTCAATGTTTAGAAGAGCAGATATGCTCTCTTAGCAAA
>JAUNIO010000099.1 GCA_030535355.1 bacterium
GAAGCTGAGCGCAATACTTATCGCCAGGCGCTTGAAGCAGAAAACAGATAGCTGCAGCGTGACGCTGTTCCGGACTGCCGCAGCGCCGGACACAAACATATCCTCAGCGCTTGAATATTTTTCAATCGTTGCCTATTAGGAATCAGTCTGCTATACTGAATCTAGTGCTGCCAGATATATGGTAGGCGGTAAAAGCCCTCAGCTCAGTTTTAACTCTGCGGAGGGAATCATTTAAACCCTCCGCTTATGGAAATCCCTTAGGCAAATGCCTAGAGGAAAATCTAGGAGAGGAGGGCTTGTGAAATGACGATTGTCGAAAATATGCTTTTAGTGATCGGCTTTACGCTGACCGTTTTTAGCTTTGGCTTTGCCTTATGTTTAGCCATCGGCAATATAAATAACACAAAAAAATGATGACCGCCAACGCTCCAACAGTTACGGCCATCATTTTTTGACCTAAGCTGAGGGCTAAACCGTCTATCGGTAGCACTTCTTTCTTATTATAAAGTAAGCATGTGAAGCTGTCAATTTAGCTCACCGCATTTTGCCAGGCCATAGGCAAAACCGCCGCAGTTGGGGTGACCTCTTCCAGCGCGGGCAGCGCTTCCACCATTTTCACCGTGTCCAGCGCCACATAGGTAACCCGCTTGATCAAGTCCACCACATAGCGCGGATCATCGCTGTAGAGATTCGGGTCGTTGGTTATGCCCGAATCTTTGTCGGTTTTGACCTGATACATGTAGATCAGCCGTTCCAGCGCTGAGCGCCCGTTGACGATATATAAACGTGCGCTCGATTGAGTTTCCGCACGAAGTATATACAGAATTGTTTATCAAAATATTAACTTACTTGTAAAGTTATTGCAATATCTCACCCACCTATTTTCAAATTTAGTATAGTTCTGTCACCTATAATACCTCCAAGAGCTCTTAAATTTAGCATTGAGGCCTCATAGGGAGGATTAATGGGCAAGCGCCAGGGTTTAACCTATGACAAAATATTAAAAGCCATTTTAGCTAATCCTGACTGCATCCGGCAACTGCTGCAAAATTATATCTGCGATGAAGCTGCTGCCGCAGCGCTGGATTTTGACAGTATTGAGCTTATGCGCTCAGAATTTGTCGATACTGAAACGCGCCGTTATTTTCAGAGCGATATGCTGTGGAAAATCGAATATAAAGATCAAAATAAACAGCCACTTTACCTAGCACTTTTGCTGGAGATGCAGAGCCGTCCCTGTTATCACATGGCTCTGCGTATGCTGAACTATATTGTCCAGTTTTACCTAAGCATTGTGGAAAATCATCCGCTGAGCGCAGCCTTGCCTTTGCCGGATATCATTCCCGTAGTGTTTTATACAGGGCGGCGCAAGTGGAACGGTCCTCTGAATATAAGCGGACTAACAGCGCCGCGCTTAATTCAGAAAACGCTGTCTAAGCCATTAATCGATTTTGAATATATCCTGTTAAACGTGCCTAAAACCGCTTTAAAAGGCGATAAAAATAGTTTACTATGGCTGCTGATGGACTGTTTCCAAGTAGACGACAAAACCGATCTTATACAAAAATAGCAGAAGATGAAAACTCTATTGCCTCAGCTTAACACAAATGCTGAAGCCTGGTGTCAGCTATTTGCGATGATAGTCAGGCAGAACAAGGAGGGCAGCATGAATACAGAATGGTCCGCAGATCCTCAATATCCGTACGTCACCATGGATGAATTAGGTCACCTTCTCGACGAAGAAGGCACTATAATATTTGGCGAAAAGCGTATGCTGCTCTTAGGGCGTGCGCAGGGACGTGCTCAAGGCCATGCCGAGGGTCATGCTGAGGGTCATGCCGAGGGACGTGCTGAGAGTATGCTTACTGCTTTGAAGAATCTCATGGAAACCATGAATTTAACAGTTGACAGCGCCATGAATGCCCTGCGCATTCCCGAAGCTGAGCGCAATACTTATCGCCAGGCGCTTGGAGCAGAAAACAGATAGCTGCAGCGTGACGCTGTTCCGGACTGCCGCAGCGCCGGACACAAACATATCCTCAGCGCTTGAATATATTTCAATCGTTGCATGTTAGGAATCAGTCTGCTATACTAAATTTGGTGCTGCCAGATATATGGTAGGCGGTAAAAGCCCTCAGCTCCGTTTTAACTCTGCGGAGGGAATCATTTAACCCTCCGCTTATGGAAATCCCTTAGGCAAATGCCTAGAGGGAAATCTAGGAGAGGAGGGCTTTGTGCAATGACAATTGCTGATATGCTGCTTGTAATTGGTCATACTGTGACCTGCATAGGCATTGGTTTAGCTTTAGGCTTAGCCATTAGCAGTTCAAATAACACAAAAAAATGATGACCGCCACTGTCCAAGGTTCCAGTCATCATTTTTGATTAGAGCGAAGGGCTAAACCGTCTATCGGCAGCACTTCTCTCTTATTATAAAGTAAGCATGTGAAGCTGTCAATTTAGCTCACCGCATTTTGCCAGGCCATAGGCAAAACCGCCGCAGTTGGGGTGACCTCTTCCAGCGCGGGCAGCGCTTCCACCATTTTCACCGTGTCCAGCGCCACATAGGTAACCCGCTTGATCAAGTCCACCACATAGCGCGGATCATCGCTGTAGAGATTCGGGTCGTTGGTTATGCCCGAATCTTTGTCGGTTTTGACCTGATACATGTAGATCAGCCGTTCCAGCGCTGAGCGCCCGTTGACCACGTAATCGTGCGCCCGCTCGGGAATCCCGCAAAGCGCCAGGTTATCATTATAGATCAAAACGCTCTTATCTTCAGGGACAACTTTCTTGCCCTTGGCATCGGTGATAGCTTGCCCTTTGCCCCAGCGCATTTTGCTGAGGGGGCCGGGATTGCTTCTCAGCGCTGGCTCAGCGCTGATATAGCGCTCTTCCAGCGGATAGCTAGGGCCTGCCTCGTACTCCAGGTGCAGCTGGGCCAGCTTGCGCCCCGTCTGAGCGAAGGTCAGAAAATCCTTGGCGAAGGGGATTCGGGGCAGCTCTTTCTTCAGGTTTTCGGCGAATCTAGCGCGGTACTCCTGGCTGTGCAGCAGGCCGTAAACGTAGAAGAAGATATCCTCTTTGGTCAGCTCTTCTCCCGCGTCTTGGGGGCGGGAGTAAGGGCCACAGTCGCTGAAAGTGGCTAAGCTCTTCTTCTGCGCTTTCAGTTTGTCGAGTTTGGCTTGGTAGTCGGCGAAGGCGCGGGGGCAGAGGGTGCGGTAGAAAGGATCGTTTTTGAGGAAAAAGCGGGCAGCGGCTTCGAAGCAAGTGCCCAATTCGCTGTCGTTGGCAGAGCGGGCGCGCATATCTTTGAGGGCATCGTAAATGACAGGAGGCGGAACACTGCACATTTGCAGCCAGAAGCTGACGCAAAAAAGCCGGGGACCAAGCTAGACGCTGTATGCGACAATAGCACGGTAAACATAAATAAAAAAAAACGCCATAAGCAAAGCTGTCAATTGCTGATGGCGCTAGAATATACTTCACTTTAGAATTAGCTTATTGTTTACGGCTGCAAGGGACCATAATAATAAGACGCTGTGGCTCCGCCATCGGCCAAAAATGTAGAGCCAGTAATAAAAGCCCCCGCGTCACTCAGCAACAATTCAGCTATATTGGCCATTTCATCAGCTGTCCCAGGACGGCCAGCCGGGCATTTGGCAAACATATTTTTATAAAAATCTCCGCGGGGACCGTTGAATTCATCTATAGCCAAAGGGGTCACGATAATTCCCGGGGCAATATCGTTAAGCCTAGCACCGCGTTCGCCCCAGCGCACACATTCGTACATGACGCGCTTTTCATTACAGCGCTTAGCCAGCTGATAAGCGTGCAAGGTATCTTTAATATTATGCGGCTGCAAAATATCAAGCCCCAGAAGCTCTTCAGTCGCTGTCATCGCCAAAGCGCGGTCCTGCTCTGCCGTAAGCTGAGGCATACGCCAGCCCGACTGACTGGAAATGGTCACCCCTGCCCCGCCTCTAGATATAACCCGCCCAACTTCTTCTAACAGCACCGCCGTGCCATAGAGATCGACCTTGAGAATGGTTTCAATAGAAGCCTGAGAAGGCGACACTCCAGCGCCATTGACGAGATATTTAATATCACCGTAACGCTGTCCCATTTTTATAAACTCTACTATCGATTCGCGGGACGATAACTCCATCTCCATAGGCTCGACATCAAATCCGGCTTTATTCATAATATCGGCGATATTATGCGCATTGTCTAATTTTTTATCGCCAAGCACAATCTTTTTGCCAAAGCCGCAGCGGCGGGCTATGGCCATACTAATCTGACCAGCACCAACAACCAGCATTACCTCTTTTTTGTTGCTATTCATGTCATCACCAGTGTAAAAAATTCAAGATCATTTAGTTAAGCAAAATGTGGCTGCACCCACAAACAAACATACAAATAAAACAGCTCACCGCTTCCGCGAAAGGCTCATCTTAGCTACACAAAGTGGGTGCCAGTGCGGAAGCAGCTGCTGCAGAAGCTATTAAAAAGCACCTGTTTTAATGTGAGGCACATAAGGAGCTTCAAGAGCTTTAATCTCATCATCCTCCAGCTGAATATCCAAAGCGGAAACAGCCTCTTCCACGTGACGCACACTGGTGCACCCTACAATGGGCGCAGTAATGCCGGGCTTGCTGAGCATCCAAGCCAAAGCCTCCTGGGCCATACTGCGGCCATGAGCTTTAGCCACCTTCTCTAAATTATCTACCACAACTTTATCAACGGCATCGGTTGCCGCCCAAACCATAGGAGAAACTTCGTCGATTTTATTGCGTTCTGTGACTGTGCCCCAAGGATGGGCGCAGCGTCCGCCAGCCAATGGGCTCCAAGGCACCACAGCCATTTGGCGATCGCGGCACAGCGGAAGAATTTCTCTTTCCTCTTCGCGATAAATCAAGTTGTATTGAGGCTGCAAAGATACAAATTTAGTCCAGCCGTGCACTTCAGCAATATTCTGCAAACGTTCCAGTTGCCAAGCAAAAATCGTCGAAGCGCCGATATAGCGGGCTTTACCGCTCTTAACCACATCGTGCAGCGCTTCCATAATCTCTTCCATGGGAGTATGCGGATCGAGACGGTGAATTTGATACAGGTCTACATAGTCCAAACCCAGACGCTGCAAGCTATGATCAATCTCAGCCATGATGTTCTTGCGTGAAGATCCTCCGCCATTAGGGCGGCCAGGGCGCATCTCAAAATTGACTTTGGTAGCGACGACGATCTCATCGCGATTTAAGCCGAAATCCTTGATATATCGGCCGGTGATTTCTTCGCTTGAACCCATCTGATAAACGTTGGCAGTATCAAAGTAGTTAATCCCCAAATCGATGGCTTTTTTGAACATATCTTTGCCATCTTCATAAGTCTTCGCCCAAGGGAAAAGCCCATTCTCTTTCCCAGGCTTGCCAAAGCTCATCATGCCCAAGCAGATGCGAGAGACATCCATACCAGTATTGCCGAACTTAATATATTGCATTGCCCTTGCTCCCTCAATAATAACTATAACTGCATTCAGCAGTCGATTACATCACCATAATAAAGGATACTTATAGAATTGTCTAATAGTATTTTTGAATATATAATCAATATTATCTATAACAAAAAAAGAGAACAGGGCTTTGAATACGAAACAAATCGATTGCATACTAGAACTGGCCAAAACGCGCAATTTCAGCAAAGCAGCTGAAAACATACATATAGCTCAGCCCACTCTTACTTACCAGATTAAGTCAGCTGAAGATGAGCTAGGGTTTCCATTATTCGATCGCACTATAAAAGGAGCAGTTTTGACGCCAGCAGGCTCACAGTTTTGCACTGTACTACGCAACATCCGCGAAGAATTAAAACGAGCAAAAGAACAAGCCCAAAATTTTAGCCAGCATTACCATATGGATGTATCGATAGGCTTACCCATGCGCTCAGCGCTGCACTTTCTGCCTCAGGCCATCAAACAGTTTGAACAAGATCATCCTTTAATATCAGTTACACCCCACTTTTTACCTTTAGCCGATTCCTCATCATTTCTAAAAGGCGAAGAAGATATACTCTTTGCTATGGAACACGATGTAAAGCACTTGCCGGACACCATCTTGCACAGTCTATTCATAAGCAAAATTTACCTTATGTGCCAGCATAACGACCCTTTAGCGCAAAAAGATACAATAAGCACCTGCGATCTTGCTGGACGTGTTTTAATGGTAGGCGGAGGTTCGCCGCCACAATTATGCCGTGTCCAGCAAAGAATTATTCAAACACTCAATATCAGCTATTTCAATAGTGCCAGTCCTGAAACCACACAGACCTACCTTGCCGCTGACAAAGGCCTCTGCTTAGCGCCAGGGTTCTTGAATGATCATCGGGGAGAATTTGCCTGGATACCCTTTAACTGTCCAGAGACTATACCCTGCGTGCTCTGCACGCACAAACGCGAAAAACGTTCAGAAGTTCTAGACCTTGTAAAGCTGCTTCAGCAAATATATGCCAGCCAAAGTGATTTCATAGTTTAACCGCCTAGCTAAATGTAAGTACAGTAGCCCACCAAAGCACCGACTAATTTAGTGTATTCCCAGCAAGACCTCTGGCGTTTCACGTGAAACATTAAGGCTCTTCTAATTCCACGCTGATCTCAGCTTCAAACAAACGGCGCCAGGGCAAACTAATGTTAATATCTTTAATGCTTACATGAAGTGGCATCTTCTCGGTATAAAGCTTGAATATATGCCACATTCTATCCTTTATACGCTTTTGCAAGACTTCAGTTTCTCTTTCACTGAGCAGCCGGAAACTGCCTCCCATGGCTTTTATCAGCTGGGGACGGACTATGCTTTCGTACACACAGTCATCCAGAATGCGTTCTATCATAAAACGCTTATAAGCCAGGAAAGAAACTCTATTTACGGCTTCGGGCAGCATCAGTATAGTGGCCAATGCTGTTCCCAAAGTATTGCCCGAAGTATTCCAGCCTGCATAGCCGCTTAAACGGGTCAGCAGGCCTCTATCCAACAGATGCTTAACCAAAGAGCAGTCACCGCCATTAGCATAAGCTACATCGGCTAAGACAACGCTCTGCCCCAGCTCAATAGCTTCTTCCATTTTATCAAAGAATTCTTTACTGCTATCGGGGATTGCTGGCCAATGCTCATCACGCTGGAAAAAGCTTTCTTCCTGGGCATTCCCTTTGGGTCCCCAAATAAACAGAACTTTATCGCAAATTTCAGCTTCATCTTGATTAGCAAAAGAGGTTTTAGTTACCCGCGCTTGACGCTGTAGCACCTCAGCTAACGGACAGTCCTCATATCTGGTAATCATTGCCGGAGTCTCTTCACAGTCCCAGACAACGCCAATATTTTGCCCGGGAGCTACCAAGCGGGCTAAAAGCAACTGAGCCAATTCATCGGCACCGGTAGTGATCCCGATGTTTTCATACTCGCTGGCAATGCTTTGCAGCCAGGCACCCTCTAAAAGATTTATCCCTTTAGCCTGGCTGTCGTCATAGCCAAATAAAAGGTAAGAGTCCTTAGCCTCTAGGGGCCAGGATTTAAGCAGAGATATATGCGCCATATTTTTCTGCTGGCGCTGTCGGAGATAATCCCTCCAGACCTGATTGGGAATTTGAATTCCGCGCGAAAACAAGTAGTCTTGCGCGCTATTGTCAGCAAAGGCCTCTTTCAGCTCATCTAAGCTGTTATAATGAGACGCCAGCAGCTGAGAAGCCTTTACCAGCATCTCAGCTTCCTGAATGTCAGCAGTTGTTTTTTGCGTTGGAGCTGTGCGCATTATAGTGCTGAAGACATAAGTGTTTTCGCGAGAGCAGAGGAAAGCTATATAGTCCCGCAAGTCCTGGCGGATATCTTCACAAATATCACCGGGACGGCGCGATCCCACGAGGCCTCCCCAGAGCAGCATATCCGCAGACAAAATCGCTGGATAATCAGTTTTTTGCTGTTTTAACCACGCCCACAGCTGATCCAGCTGTCCTCGGCA
This sequence comes from bacterium, assembly GCA_030535355.1. Classification (GTDB taxonomy): domain Bacteria; phylum Vulcanimicrobiota; class Xenobia; order Xenobiales; family Xenobiaceae; genus JAFSXO01. Next base: position 8,005 of record JAUNIO010000099.1, read on the forward strand.
TTCTAAATTTCCAAGAATCTCTCTAGGCGGCACAAGCAGCTGAATATTGCGGAATTCGGCTAAACGCCGTACGAAGGTAGAGCAACAGGGACGGCTATCTAGAGGAACAAAAAGCAAATTACTATTCATCAGGAATACCCCAAACATTAGGCTTCAGCAGCTATGTCTAAAAAAACAAAAAGGCCGTCACCACAGCAACGGCCTCGAATAGGTTCATTTTAAAGTTCATCTATAGCTTTGCGGAAGGCGCTAACGGTATCGCGCAAATGTTCAGTGCCCAGCCCTGTAACTACCGCACCGATAGCAATACCGCAAACTCCAGCCCGGTACAGATGCTTAACCTCTTCAGGGCGCACAGCCTTTTGGGTGGGCACGATAATAGGCACACTAGAAGCCTCCACCAACTGAGCATATTGGCTGACATCCGCTGCCGTTAAACGGGAACGGTAATTAGTTTGAGGAATGATCGAAGATTCGATTACATCAACACCTTGCGGAATAAGGTTTTCCACAAATTTCGGTGTCCAAGTACTGTTAACTGCCACCATGTGGCCCATATCGTCCCAATCAAAATAACAGGGAACAGTATGATGAGCAAATAAATCCCAGAAATCAAAGCCCACTTGGCGGATTTCATCTATATCATCCGGGGAAGGCTGCTCTTCAGCTCCCAGCACGATTCCCAAAGGTATATTAAGAGCCTGACGAATTTTAAGGATGTTATCTTCTTCTTGCTGCCAAGTCCCAAAATTAGTACCGCTGGCGAAATGAGCGCAATTAATATGCACTTTGACAGCGTCGGCTCCAGCTTCCTGAGCGATGCGGGCTAATTCTACGTCATTGCGGGTAATACTAACCAATAAGGTAAATTTATTGTTTTCGAAGGTTTTGACTAGTTTATTCACAGAGGCCACTCCATCAAATATACAGCGCTGATGCGAAGATTATTATAATAATCATTCGCTCTTAAAGTAAATAGCCTTCCTATTTCTCCTAATTAATAGTATCGTAATCATTGTTATTTATTAATATATTAGTATTTCCGATGCTGCTGAGCCTTAAATTAAAGGCATTGAACCTTTAGCATAAGATTTGGAGAACGGAACGGTATGGAAATCAGAAAGGCAACTGAGAACGACTTCGCTAGAATAATGGAAATTTATGATATAGCCAGGAAATATATGGCCGAGCACGGGAATCCCAAGCAGTGGGGAATCAACAAATGGCCGCCGGCCGAAGTAATTCAGCGCGACATCAACAGCGGCAGCCTATATGTCTGCGTCAGCGCCCCAGACAAGGTCATTGGCGTCTTTTTCTTCGCTTTCGGAAAAGATATAGAACCTACATACAGGGTAATTCACAGCGGCGCTTGGATTGTTTTTTGCAAGCCCTTTTTGCATAAAATTGCAAAATATTTTTGCACAAAGT
>JAUNIO010000100.1 GCA_030535355.1 bacterium
AGGGGGAGTCAGATAGTTTCGCAAGTTAGCTGATCGCTAACTAAATGATATTACCCGCTCTGCAAATGAAAATCTAATACATTCACGCTTGATTTCTAATGCTTAAAAGTGTACCCTTAGCGCTGTTAAAGAGAATTATATCTGACCTTAGGTCAGAAAATCATAGAATACATGCCTGTCATTAGGAGGCCAGTTATGTCAGAGAAATTCACAATCCGTCCTTTGGGCGACCGCGTCATCGTCAAGGCTATGGAGCAGGAAGAGAAGACGAGCGGAGGCATTTATCTTCCCGATACAGCTAAAGAAAAACCCCAGCAGGGCAAAGTAGTTGCCGCAGGGGCTGGACGCAAAAACGACAAGGGCGAAGTCATTCCTATGGAAGTGTCTGTAGGCGATAGAGTTCTGTATGGCAAATATTCTGGTACAGAAGTTAAGATCGATGGCGAGTTCTATCTTATCATCAAAGAGAGCGAGATTTTAGCTATTCTCGCTTAATAGCATCAGTTACGTATTAAGAATAATCTTAAGGAGTTAAAAATGGCTGCTAAACGTGTACTTTATTCTCAAGAGGCCCGTCAGGCTTTAGAAGCTGGCGCTAACGCCGTTGCCGAAGCGGTTAAGATTACTTTAGGTCCCCGTGGCCGCAACGTAGTGCTCGATAAAAAATTCGGTTCCCCTACGATTACCAATGATGGCGTGACCATTGCTAAAGAGGTCGAACTTGAAGATGTCTTCGAGAATATGGGTGCTCAGTTAGTACGCGAAGTCGCTTCTAAAACTAACGATATTTCCGGCGATGGCACTACTACCGCCACTGTGCTGGCCCAGGCCATGATCCGTGAAGGTATGAAAAATGTAGCCGCCGGTGCTAACCCGATGTTCATCAAACGCGGCATTGAAAAGGCTGTCGATAAGATCGTAGCCGAGATTCACAAGATGTCCGTACCCGTGGAAACCCGTGACGCTATCGCCCAGGTAGCTATGATTTCCGCCAACAACGATAAAGTGATCGGTGATATTATCGCTGACGCTATGGAAGAGGTCGGCAAAGACGGCGTAGTAACTGTGGAAGAGTCCAAGACTATGGTGACCGATCACGATCACGTTGAAGGTATGCAGTTTGATAAAGGCTACGTATCTCCTTACTTCGTGACCGATTCCGAAAAAATGGAAGCGTCTTATGACGAGCCTTTGATTCTCATTTGCGAGAAGAAGATTAGCTCTATTAACGACATCGTTCCCGTTTTGGAAAAGGTCGTGCAGATGCAGAAGCCTTTGGTCATTATCGCTGAGGATGTCGATGGCGAAGCCTTGGCTGCTTTGGTAGTCAACCGCCTGCGCGGCAGTCTGAAGTGCGTAGCTGTTAAGGCCCCTGGCTTTGGCGATCGCCGCAAAGAAATGCTGAAAGACATCGCTATTTTGACGGGCGGCACCGTGGTAACTGAAGATTTGGGCATTAAACTCGACAAAGTTACTTTGGATATGCTGGGCCGCGCCGGTCATGTGACTGTTACCAAAGATAACACTACCATCGTCGATGGTATGGGTGAATCCGAAGACGTTAAGACCCGTATCGAGATGATCCGCCGCCAGATCGACTCTACTGAGAGCGAATACGAGCGCGAGAAACTGCAGGAGCGTTTGGCCAAACTGGTCGGCGGTGTGGCCGTTATTCGCGTGGGTGCTGCCACGGAGACCGAATGCAAAGAAAAGAAGCACCGCATTGAAGATGCTCTCTCGGCAACCCGTGCTGCTGTTGAAGAAGGCATCGTGCCCGGCGGCGGTAGCTGCTTAGTGCACTTAGCTCCCGTACTCGATACCATTGAAGCCGAAGGCGACGAGGCTATCGGTGTGGATATCGTGCGCAAATCCATCGAAGTGCCTTTAAAAGTTATCGCTAACAATGCTGGTCACGAAGGTTCGGTCGTCGCTGAAAAAGTTAAAGCCTTGAAGTGCGGTATGGGATTTAACGCGGTCACTTTTGAATACGTGGATATGATCGCCAACGGTATCGTCGATCCCGCGAAAGTTACCAGAAGCGCTTTGCAGAATGCGGCTTCCATTGCGGCGATGGTGCTCACTACTGAGTGCTTGGTCGGCGAAGTTCCCGAGAAGAAATCCTGCTCTTGCCACAGCGGCGATGATGGCTGCGGATGCGGCTGCTGCTAATAGCTAAGCAATAAAAAAAAGACCTGTAGCTGAAGGCTGCGGGTCTTTTTTAGTTATTGCCAATAACGGCGAGCTAATTTGCAGGCTGCTATCCCTAAAGGATGCAATGTCATTTAGTTAGCGTTTCGCGAACAAGTTAGCGTTTGCACCTTCGCCTGGCGCTGCGGCAGTTCTGCTAAGCGTAGCCTCTGAGCGTAGCGAAGCAGCGTAGCGGGCAGAAGCTGACGCAAATAAGCCAGGCGCATGAAGCTAAGTGATGATTCGCTTTACCTGTATGTATGTACAGATGCTGCATTTTGCTTAACTAAATGATATTGCTAAAAAATGGGAGGGGGAGTTATTTGTTTAGATAAGCAGATATATTGCTGAACACTTCAGGCAGTTTAGCCACATTTTTAGCGCCGGCCTGAGCCATGTCGGGACGGCCGCCTCCGCCTCCATTTAAATCAGAGGCGATAGCTTTGATAAGCTTGCCCGCGTGCCAGCCCTGTTTGACGAATTCCGGGCTGACCAAGACCAGCAAATTAACTCTGTCGCTGCTGGGTGCAGCCAAGATGGCGATGCCTTGGAATTTTTTATCGCCCAGAGCTAAAGAGAGCTGGCGCAGCTCTTCGCCGCTGCTGTTGGGAATAATGGCAGTTAAGATGGGCAGTCCATTAATCTCTTTAACGCTGTCTAAGAGACTGGCACTTTTAGCGCTGGCCATAGCCTGTTTCACTTCGTCGAGTTCCCGCTCTAATTGCTTCTTTTGAGCCAGAAGTGTATCTAGATGATTTAACAAGCTGCCAGAATTGGTGTGCAGCTTTTCCACTGCTTCGTTAAGCAGGGTCTGCTCTTGGCGGACTTGTTCTTGCGCCGCTTTAGCGACGACGGCTTCTACACGGCGCACACCTGCGGCAATAGCTCCTTCGGAGAGGAAGCGGAAGAACCCCAAGTCTCCAGTGCGGGTGACGTGGGTTCCGCCGCATAACTCCTGAGAATAACCGTCAAATTCAGGATGATCCGCGTTCTCGCCGCTCTGCGCTCCGCCGGTATTTATGACGCGCACTACTTCGCCGTATTTATCGCCGAAGAAGGACAGCACCGAATCGGGTTTGTCCTTGTAAGCTATTTCAAACCAAGCTACACCAGCGTTATCTCTGATTTTATCATTGACAATATCCTCTATCTGCTGCAGACGCTCGGTCCCCACAGCTTCGCCGAATGTGAAGTCGAAGCGCAGGCGGTCAGGAGCCACTAGAGAACCCTGCTGGTGCACGTCGCTCCCTAAAACTTGACGCAGAGCATAATGGAGGAGGTGGGTGGCCGTGTGATGGCAGGCAATTTGCTGACGGCGATCTCGATCTACGCTGGCCACAACAGTTTCGCCAGGCTCAATATCGGCGGCTTCTTCTGCATTGACTAGATGGATAAAAACGTTTTCCCGTTTTTTGGTATCTATAACTTTATAAGATTTGCCATGGCAGAGCAGCTCTCCGCTGTCACCCACTTGTCCTCCCATTTCCGCATAGAAGGGAGTTGTGTTCAGCACAACGCCGCGCAGATTGCCCATGCTGAGCACGGCTTCAACTTCTGCCTCTGTTTCCAGCTGCGTATAGCCTACGAATTTGGTGGGGCTGAGATGCAAATCCTTATCTTCGGCCAGTTCAGCGACCTTAACCCTGGCGGCGCGGGCTCGTTCTTTTTGAGCCTGCATACAGGCCTGGAAACCGGCAATATCCACGCTGTGCCCGATTTCCTTGGCCATCACTTCGGTTAAATCAATCGGGAATCCAAACGTGTCGTAGAGTTTAAAGGCCACTTCGCCTGGGAAGGTAACGCCGTCGGCCAATTGGGCAGCTTCCTCTTCAAACAGGGAAATTCCCCGATCTATCGTCTTGTGAAAAGCTACCTCTTCACTGCGCATGACGCGCTCAATTTTATCCTTTTCGCGGATGAGTTCGGGATACGCTGCTCCCATAACTGCGTTGAGCGTGGGCAATAGTTTATACATAAATGGCTGCATCAGCCCCAGCTGGCGCCCGTAGCGGATGGCTCTTCTTAAAATGCGCCGGATGACATAGCCGCGCCCTTCGTTGGAAGGCAAAGCTCCGTCAGCGATAGAGAAGGCCACCATGCGCAGGTGATCGGCGCAGACGCGCATGGCTATAGAGGCTTCGTCTTTAGACAAACCTTTGACATAAGTCTTTCCCGACATTTGCGCTAATTCTTGAATAATGGGCTGGAAGAGTGATGTATCGTAGTTGGATATCTGCTGGGTGAAATCACGGCAGTCTTTGGTGCATTCCAGTAAGGCTGCAATGCGGTCTAGACCTGCGCCGGTATCTACATTGCAGGCGGGCAGCTTGCGCAGACTGCCGCCAGGCTCGGCATTAAACTCCATGAAAACCAAGTTCCACAGTTCTATGGCCAGCGGAGAATCGCTGTTGACTAAATTGCCGCCGCTGCAGTCAGGTGTTAAATCGATATGGATCTCGGAACATGGACCGCAGGGGCCTACTTCTCCCATCATCCAGAAATTGTCTTTGGCACCGAACCGTTTTATGTGAGCCGGATCAATATCGGTGCATTCTTTCCACAGGTCTTCCGCTTCTACATCTGCAGGCAGCCCTTTGCTCTCATCTCCGCCAAATACGGTGGCATAAAGTCTGTTTTTGGGAATTCCCCAGCATTTGGTGAGAAGCTCCCAGGCCCAGGTTATAGCTTCTTTTTTGTAATAATCTCCGAAAGACCAGTTGCCCAGCATCTCAAACATAGTGTGGTGATAGGTATCGTGGCCTACTTCTTCCAGATCATTATGCTTGCCGGAAACGCGAATGCACTTTTGAGAATCTGCTACTCTTTTGCTCGCAGGCGTGGCCTGACCTAAAAAGAAGGGCTTAAATTGGTTCATGCCCGCGTTGGTGAACATCAGTGTAGGGTCGTCGTTGGAAAAAACCGGGGCACTAGGTACAATCTGATGGTTATGATCGGCAAAAAAATCCAGAAATGACTGGCGTATTTCGGCAGCTTTCATGAGCTGTAAAACTCCTTAGCGTGATTAAAGCGCCAAACTTATGCCTGGCGCTTATTAGTATGTATATGGGCGTTAGTTCAGCTGACTGTTTGCCTGGCAGAGGCAGCGGCGGTAAGCTGAAATTGTAGCTATTAAAATGGTCTAAAAATAGACAAAGCTTATTAGCTAATGTCCTCGAGCCTTAACTAAATGACATTGGTGTATTAGTTATTATCGCTGTCTGAATTGCATATCTCTGTTAAAAATGTAAAGAGCAATTCGCGTCCTTTCAGCAGCGCTTCCTCTTCAATCCATTCAACCGCCTGATGGGCCCGGGCTGGATCGCCGGGGCCAAAATTAACCGCTTCGATTCCCTTTGCAGTAAGCCTGGCTAAGTCGGTCCAGGCTTGTTTTGGCTCTACGCTCAGGCTGCATTTATCTATCCATCTTTGAATTAGAGGGTTGCCGATGCACACTTTGCCGGCTTCACAAACATCTCTAACCTCGATGGTAGCCAAATCTCCTACGATATTGGCTAGTTCGTTGACAGCATTAATTTCGGTATGTCCCGGGGCAAATCTCATGTTGACGTTGACGATGAACTTGTCAGGGACGACGTTAGCGGCATTTTCGGTATGCGCCATTGTCGCAGTGATAACTTCATAAAAAGTCAGACCGTCAACGGTGACTTCCTGCCGCGGCCGATCTCGAAGCTTGGCTAAAACTGGCAAGGCTCTGTAAATAGCGTTTTGGCCTTGCCAAGGGTGGGCTGAGTGTGCGCGTTTGCCTTCAAACGTGACTTTAGCGTGAACGCCTCCCATGCAGCCGGCTTCAATGCAGTTGTTGGTGGGTTCTAGGACCAAAGCAAAATCCATGGGAGGAAGCTGATCTATGAGAGTGCGCATGCCGTTATCTTTATCAGGCCCTTCTTCCCGATCATAAAAAACGCCTACCACGTTGCAGGGAAGAGTCTCCCATTCTTTCATAGCTTCCATCATCAGGGCAATGCCGCCCTTCATGTCGCTGGCACCGCAGCCGTACAGCCTTCCTTTTTGAATCTCTAGAGGCTGATTGGGATCGCTAGGAACTGTATCGATATGGCCGATTAAGCCAATGGTCAGTCTGCCCTCGATCTGCGGCGGATAGACCATGAGGCTGTTGCGCTGACGCACATAGGGAACGCCTGGCAATTCATTTTTGCACCATTGCTCTAAATAATTGCATATAGCTTCTTCAAATCCCGTTTGGCTGGGTATTTGCACTAGCTCTAGAGTCTGCTGCAGAAGATTCATTATGCTTGCACTCCAAAAGTTCTGAGGGCTTCGTTTAAGCTGGTACGGCGGTCAGTCGATTCTTTGCGTTTGCCAATAATTAATGAACAGGGTATATTGAAGGTACCTGCCTCAAATCTTTTCGGCATGGTTCCCGGTATAACGACTGAGCGCGGCGGAACATACCCTCGGGTTATAATTGGCTCTGGCACTGTTACGTCAACAATGCGTGTGGAAGCGGTTATGGTTACGTTAGCTCCTAAAACAGCCTCTTCGCCAATATGCGCTCCCTCTAGCACCATCGAGTGTGAGCCAATGAAACATCCGTCTTCAATAATAACTGGCGAGGCTACAGCGGGTTCTAAAACACCGCCTATTACGGCACCGGCCGCTAAATGCACATTGCGGCCTATTTGAGCGCAGCTTCCCACGGCAGCGTAAATATCTACCATAGACCCAGTGCCTATGTAAGCGCCAATGTTAACATAACTGGGCATCATTATAGCCCCCGGCTCCAGATAAGAACCGTACCGGGCGATGGCGGGGGGAACTACGCGTATGCCGGCTGCTTCTAAATCACTTTTAACAGGGATCAAATCGCGGAACTGCATAAAACCAGCATCCCACGTCTGCATATTCGTCAAGGCAAAATAAAGCAGGATGGCTTCTTTTACCCAAGCGTTGACAATCCAGTTGTCTCCATTTTTTTCGGCAACGCGGATCTGCCCTTTGTCCAGCGCTTCTATAGCAGCAAAAACAGCGTTTTTGGCTTTTGGCAATAAACTGCGATCATTAAAAGCTTGAGAAATAAGTTGTTTATCCATAAATAATTTAATTTCTCTGTTGTAATAGCGTTCCCTGCTTAAAGTAGTTCTTGAGCCTGCTGTAAGCTTTGGGTTATTGCTGAAATACTTGATGTTACATTGAAACGAAAAAACGCTCTGAAAAGAGTTCAGAGCGTTGCTTAAATGGATTATGTTTAGTTAGTTAATGAAGCAAGTTAGTTGTCTCCGCTAAGGCCTCCAAATCCGCCATAGCCGCCTCCGCCGCCACCGGCGGGGGCCGGAGCAGGTGCGGGTGCTGGCGCAGGCGCAGGGGCCGGTGCAGGCGCAGGGGCCGAATAGCTACTTGAATAGCTGCTTCCGCTGGAATAACTGCTGCTGTACGATCCAGAACTGTATGAAGATGAAGCGGGGGCGCTTGTCTCTACGGGTACGGGATTTAAAGCTAAGGATGTGCTGTTATTGCCAGGTTTGGCTGTGATCGTCGTGCTGGCGGAAGTGTAACCGGCTTTGCTGGCCGTGATTTTATAGCTGTTGCCTATGTCGAGATGTTTCTTGGTCAGGGTGAAATTACCATTGCCATCACAAGCGCCGACTTTGACTCCATCTACGAATATAGCGGCGTTGGGCCGGGTGCTAATAGTCAAGCGCATCGCGGCTTGCACATCAATGCGCACGTTGCCGCTGGGCATATCTTTGGTAAGAGTTGTACTGACGGGAGCAGCTTCATAAATCTTGGAATCAACCTTAAGAGTGAGTCTTTTGCCGACAGGTACTTCGACTTTACCCACGCCGTTGACAACTTTGGCTACGGCTATCTGCTTATTGCCGTCGAGAATTTTAACGGGAATGTTCGTGCCTGTCAGGCCCACACCGGCAGCATTAATCTGTAGCATTCCCCTGTTGCTGACTAATTGGAAGAGCACGCTGCCTTGCCTAGCGCTGGGATCGATTTTTACTGTCTGCTTATCGGTTAAATAGCCGGGAACTTCGGCGATAGCCAGTACATCTACTCCGCTGGGAACATCGCTAAATGTAGCGGTAAAATCCTGAGTAGGCTGAGAGGCTATCTCTTTGCCATTGAAGACTAAGCGGACTCGGCCTTGTTTTTGGATGCCTTTACCAGATATTGTGGCGACAACGGTTCCGGGTTTGCCTTCCATATCCGTGCTCAATGTGGGATTAGGCTCGTTGGGATTAAGGCTGTAGTCAATATTTTTATCTTCGTACCCTTCAGAAGCCAGATGAACTACAAAAGGTTTATTGACGGGGACTTTTATCTCCGCTTTGCCCTCTACAAAGCTTCCTTGGGAGATCGCTTTGCTGGAGCCTTTATTAGCAATTGTATAGGTTCCGCTGTTTCCGTTGCTAACTTCTAGTTTCAAGGTCCCTTTGGGGAGGTTGAGATAATAATAAGCACCGAATCCTCCGCCTCCTAGCAATAGGAGCAGCAAAACAGCTATTAATAATTTGGAAGAACCGCCACCGCCGCTTGATTGCTGGCTGCTGCCAGACTGACTGGCGCTGACTCTTACGGTGCCGTCTGCCATTTTTAAGTTGCTGTCGATAGGGACAGGGCTGGGAAGCGGGCGGGGCTGCTCGCCAGGCTGGACTATGCGTTCGGGATTGCCGCCCTTAAATTGTGCTGGAGTTATGCGCACTTCTGTGCGGGGGCGTTCGCTGGGCCGATTAAACTCGCCGAATTTGCCGCGCAGCGAGGTCGATTTTTGTTCAGTTTCTTCCTGAGCCGCGTTATGTGGAGAATTGAGCGATGTCTGAGCGCTGCCCCTGTTATCATCGGCTGAGGGCGATGAGGGGGCACGGCCTTGCGTTGGGCTGTTAGTATTGCCGGGAGTTCCAGCTTGGCCTGGGCGTCTATTGTCGCTTCCTGGCGTGCGGTTCATCTCTAGACGGCGACTGTTGGGAGAGGGATTACCAGACGCAGCACTGCTATTTCTGCCAGCCATGCCATTGGGCTGTTGCCCTCTAGGAGCTTCGTTGTGCATAGCAGAAGCGGCGTTTTGAGCCTGGGCAGCACCCTGCTGCAGAGAAAGTGGGGCTCCCTTAGACAAATTGCTTGGCGCACCGCTGAACGGCGAGGAAGGAGGAGCTTGCTGCCCGTGCTGCTGTGGCATAGGCTGCTGCTGTCCGTGCTGCTGTGGCA